>USHB01000123.1 GCA_900554395.1 uncultured Phascolarctobacterium sp. | reverse complement strand
CATACGCTGCATGACGTTCAGCATCAGGCGTTCGGTCTGGAGCAAGGATTGTACTTTTCCTTCTACGATCATAGCTACGTCGCCCGGTTTCACTTCAGTGCCGTCATTGATAAACACTTCCACTTTCATGGACGGGTCGAAACGGTTGAAGATTTCTTTGGCAACTTCGATTCCGGCCAGTACACCGGCTTCTTTGATCAGTAGTTTTGATTTTCCCATTGCAGTAGCGGGAATACACGAAAGGGTGGTATGGTCACCATCACCTATATCTTCTGCAAAAGCAAGATCGATCAGTTTGTCGATCAGTTCTTTTTCCTTATTCATTGATCTTGTCAATTCTTATTTGGTGTATTAAATATTGAGTCTGCACTTTTTTCAGGAAGCAGTTCACACGGAATTTCCCTTTTGTAGTCGTCAGCGTACCTATGACAAAACTGGATTCATCCCGTTTTCCCTGATGATTCACGTCAAATGCGTTGACCTTGTTTTCCGTGAAAAACTCTTGCATCATTGCTGTCGCTTTCTTCTTGTCAACGTTTGCCGAGCTGCCTTGGAGAACGAGGTTTACCTTGTCTCCCATATACTTACTCAGTTCCTGCGAGCTTCCCCGCTTAAATGCCGTAATCCCTCCTGCCGGTATCTCCTGCGCCATCAGCAATGAGACAGAAAGAAGCAAAGAGGCCATTCCTAAAAGCACTCGTTTCTTCATAAATCCAAGCTTTTGGGTTGAAGTTTAAAGGCTTAAACTTTCAACTAATGATAGGCAAAGGTAAGCATTAATTGCAGAATAACATAAAAAATGCCTATTTTTGTGCTCGAATCAGAATATCAGACGCATGAAAACAACTTTGCTCGTCGTTGGACGAACCGTAGAACAACACTATATTACAGCTATTAATGACTATATTCAGCGTACCAAACGCTTCATCACTTTTGATATGGAAGTGATCCCCGAACTGAAGAATACCAAGAGCCTTTCGATGGATCAGCAGAAGGAGAAAGAAGGGGAACTGATATTGAAAGCGTTGCAACCGGGGGATGTGATCGTGCTGCTCGATGAGCACGGGAAAGAAATGCGTTCACTCGAATTTGCCGATTATATGAAACGGAAGATGAATACGGTGAATAAGCGGTTGGTATTTGTCATCGGTGGTCCTTACGGATTTTCGGAGAAGGTGTATCAGGTAGCTAATGAAAAGATTTCAATGTCGAAGATGACGTTTTCACATCAGATGATACGGCTGATCTTCGTGGAACAGATTTATCGGGCAATGACGATATTGAATGGAGGGCCGTATCATCATGAATAACATGCCTCCATTCAACAGCAAACTCTCCTTATCCTGCTGAGTTTTCCGCTAAATATAATTTATCAAATACCGTTCGCAGTTCTTCCTCATTCTCCATCAACTGACGCAACTCCGCCAACCGTCCGGCATTATCAGACTGGGGTATCCATAACTTCAGATACCCTCCTTCTGCATATTTATCGGCAAGATGTTTCCGGAAGCGTTCATACTGCTGCTCTTTATCCATCTCCGGATAATGAGACAAACCATACTGTACGGTGCGGCGCAGTGTTACTTCCGGATCAATAATCCGGTCTGCCTCAGCCACTATTTTCCCGTAGATACTTCGCGGAGCCTGTTTATTGGAGGCACGATGATCTTCTATCGCTTCCTTCATCTCCAGCATTTGTTCATCGGTAAACCACTGACGCAAAGTTTCATCCGCCAACAATATTTTGCCCGAAACGATATGATGAAATTCACGTCCCTCGCATAAACCCAAGTCGTGATAAGCGGCAACCGTATAAACCATTGCAGAATCGACTTCATAATGAAGAGCCAGACTTTCTTCGATCACTTTTTCTGCATGGTCTATCTGGTGCGCCTTATCAAAGCCGGCATATTGCGGGATAATCCTTTCCTGCACGTATCTCTGCAATTCAGTAGGTATATTATGAGTCATATTCTGCCCGTATTATTATTTTTATATCTGGTTATTCCCGATTCATCAACCGGTGCTCTGCCATCTGTTCGAACTTCGTTCCCGGACGGCCATAATTGGCATACGGATAAATCGAAATACCGCCACGTGGAGTAAAGATACCCGTAACCTCGATATATTTGGGATTCATCAGTTTTATCAAATCTTTCATGATGATGTTCACACAGTCTTCATGAAATGCACCATGATTACGGAAGCTGAACAGATAAAGTTTCAGCGATTTGCTCTCCACCAGTTTCATATCGGGTACATACGAAATATAAATTGTTGCAAAATCGGGCTGCCCGGTCATAGGACACAGGCTTGTAAACTCGGGGCAGTTGAATTTTACAAAGTAATCGTTGCCGGGATGCTTATTTACAAATGCTTCCAAAACCTGCGGCGCATAATCGGTGGGATAATCTGTTTTATGACCCAAAAGCCCTACGCCTTTTAATTCTTCTTTGCTTCTTCCAGATGTCATGTTTATTTCCTTTCTGCCGCTAAATTTACGGCGAACGTTTTTTCAAGAGCGGTTACAAGCGCCATGCCGGCAATACCGCATATAAACTGACCTACCACAACGGTAGATGCCAGCACCCAATAAGGTATATCCAAAAGGATGGAAAGCCATACCGGCACGCCAAGACCAGGGATAAGCGTTATGGCAAGCAGTATGCACCAGTTGCCGCAGCCATAGCGTTTAGCAAGCACGATAACGGAAGTTGTTAAAATACCGACAATACCGCCGCCAATCATATCCAAAGGCCCAAGCCCGCCCATAATCGTGTTGCTGATAACATTTGCCAGTCCGAAAGGAACTATTAAAAACGGGAAAATAGCACTTAAAGCGTACATTGCTGTTGAAATGCGCACCTGGTACTGGCCAAAAGCAAAACTCTGCGTGCACATCATTATTACAATGTACAGGGCAATGCAAATACCGGCAATTGTTATTTTTTGTGTTCGTGTGTAGTTGGTTTTCATTTTATCACTCCTCATATTCAAGCGGGTCTGTGGAACCATTTGCTATAAATGCAGCTTTGCGGTCAATACATGTGCCGCATTTTCCGCACGGCTTTTCTCCGCCGCAGTAACAGCTCCATGTCAATTCGTACGGTACGCCAAGCTGCAAGCCAAGCCCGACAATTTCTTGCTTGGTCATTTTTACAAACGGGGCTACAAGCTGCACTTTACGGCCGCTGCCAATATAAATGCCTTCATTCATTTTATTGTTAAAATCACTGCTGCAATCAGGATAAGCACTTCCGGCAGCGTCATCGGCGTGCGCGCCGTAATAAACAACGCTGCAATTTTGTGCCAGCGCGATGCTTGCCGCTACGCTCAAAAATACACCGTTGCGGAATGGGACATAAGTTGTTACAGCCTCGCCATGCCTGTTTTTTAACTGCTCCGCATAAGATTGCTGCGGAATTTCTTCAGAAGATTGTTTTAGAAGCGAGCAGTTGCTGTAAGCAAACACCGGAGTTAAATCAAGTTTTAAAAGTTCCGTGTTATAATAAGCCGCTATTCTTTCGGCGGCAGCCAGTTCTTTGCTGTGTTTTTGTCCGTAATACAACGCAAGTGCAGCAACATCAGCATATTTTTGTTTTGCCAAAGCCAGACAAGTGCTGCTGTCTACTCCGCCGCTTAAAAGTACAAGTGCTTTCATTATAGCCTCCGTAAAATAAAAAATCCGTCTGGCTACAGACGGATTGCATAACAATAAAATTGCCGCCAAGCGGCAAACGCCCGTAGTTTTGTTTATAGACTGGATGGTTCCGAACAGTCTGTTATTTAATTACTAATATAGTATAACCAAAAAGTGCCGGTTTGGCAAATATTTTTTTAATCTTCGGTAATTGCTTCGGCAAATTCGCGGGTAATACGTTTCAGCATACCGCTGGTATCGGTAGTGTCATAGTTGTCGCGGCTGTCGTTAATGGTATACACAATTCGGCTGCCATCGGCGGTTTTTACAACAAACTCAATTTCAGCGCGGGCGGTGTATATTTTTTTGCGCGGATGATTAACAATTTCAGTATCAGGTACGGAAACTTTGGTTACATGGCCTTTGTCATCAACAACCGAGGTCTGGCGGGTAACGTGGCGGGTTTCGGTGTAAGGCTCCTGCCATTCCCACTGGCTGCCCAGAGCATATACGTTAACAATTACTTTCAATGCTTTAGAAGGGTCAACATTAGTGCTGCTGACAGTTTCGCCCTCAATGGGAGCGGTAAACTGCACTTTTTCCTTGGCAAACGCTTCCATTAAAGCGATTTCAACTTTGCTTTCGGCTCCGTTTTCGGCAACAAAATTCTCATATGTCGGCTGGTGCATATTAATGCTTTCAACTTCAACGGCGGTTACTGCGCCAAATTTAAAATCAGGTGCCTGCCATTTAACTTTTTCAGCGCCTGCAATCTGCGCAGAGCAGGCAACCAGCATTACCATCATGCTTAAAACAACTAAAATTCTTTTCACGAAAATACCTCCATTATTTTAACTACCACAAAATTATATATAACAATGGGTTTAATTGTCAACCAAAAAGAAAAGCGCCCGTCAAACACAGGCGCCAATAAAAGCAGTACAATTTATTGTAAGGGTGTTATGCTATTGTTTCTTTTTCGGCAGCGCAAAGGTTATTTTAGTGCCTTTGCCAAGCTCGCTTTCCAGTTCCACATGTCCTTTATGGAATAAAACCCCATGCTTAACAATGGAAAGCCCGAGCCCCGTTCCGCCGGTTTCTTTATTATGGCTTTTATCAGCACGGTAAAAACGTTCAAAAACACGTTCACGGTCTGCCGCGCCAATGCCAATACCTGTATCGCTGACGCAAACTGCTGCTTCAGCCGTCCCATCTGTTACTTTTACGGTTACACTGCCGTTATCCTTGTTATATTTTATAGAATTATCAACAAGGTTATACAGCACCTCGCTTAAAACAGACGGCACGCCATCCACAACAGTGCTGCTTCCAGTTACATTTACGGTTACGCCTTTGCCCTGCGCCTTATGCTTTAAGCGCAAAGCTACGGACTGCGCCAATTCGTACAAATCAACCGGTTCAAAATCCCCTGCCGATTTATTCTCGTCCAGACGCGAAAGTTCCATGATATTTTGAATTAACTCTATCATATTTTCCGCTTCGGCGTGAATACGTTCCAAAAAGCGCTGTTTATCTTCATCTTTTACCAAACCGTTTTTCATAATCTCGGCATAACCGAGAATAGACTGGAGCGGCGTTTTAAGTTCGTGCGATACATTTGCGCTGAACTCACGGCGCATTTTTTCGGCAGCCATTTTTTCGGTAATA
>USHB01000122.1 GCA_900554395.1 uncultured Phascolarctobacterium sp. | reverse complement strand
TGACGATTGCAAAGAAGAAACTCTATTAATCGTGAAATCAGACGAAATTCTTGAAAAGCATAATCGACCCCTAAAAATAATGTTGCTCCGTATTTTAGGCTCTAAAATCGATGGAAAATCCCGGGGAGAATCCAGCGATGATAAAAACGGAGCGCAATATATTTCTTTGAACAGATTAAAACATCAATTAAAAACACCTATTCGCCAGCTGTACACGTCATATTTGGCTTATATCATGGCTGCGTTGAAAGAATCCATTGATGCCTTAGACAACTCTAAAGTAGAAAGTTGCGCCAATGTTTTAATCAGTCAATGCGTTTTTAACGGCTGGTCTGCAAAAGGTCTATTCCAATTGGTCGATTGTTTTACTGGGGACAAAAATTCAGCAGAAAAGTGGGAAGAATTCAGAAGTCGGATAATGGACCACCCTTGCAAATCATACGAGGTATATTATAGCCTTAAAATAGAAACAGCACCTGGACTTGATGCTAACAACATTCGTGGAACAATCCGGGCTCTTGGTCTGCGCACGGAACTGGGGGAACAAATTTTAGCTGCATCACGTGAAAAACCTGATTTATGCTCAAAAATCACACCAACTACCACTTATTTGATTCTAAACGTAAATGCAACAGATATTTATGCAGGAGTTTTATCAGCAATCAATATGTTAAACAGCAAATTGAGCATTGCTGCATTTTATAACATTATTAGCCCCTGGATTGCCAATTCTCCTCAAATTATTGTATATGATATTGATTCAAGTTTTACCGCGAATCTTAGGCTAACAGATATATTCAAAACCTATGACTATATCGATAGCCATAATAGCATTTTTGAAGACACAAACCAAATTTTTATGGATCAAACCAAAAATGAAATTGCAACTAAAATTGGAGCTGCTTTTGCCTACACTAGCCTTAGCCGATCGGCATTGTTTCAGGAAACAAAATACTTCTCTCTCTGGATTGCCTTGGAATCTTTGATGAGAACCGGACAATATTCAGATATCATTTCTCATATAAAATTAGTACTTCCAGAAATAATGTGTACCCGCTATATTTATCGTATCGTTCGGAATTTTTCAGAGGACTGTATGAGGTGCGGTTTCACATCAGACACAGCCATCAATATAGATATGCAATCTCCAAATAAAAAAGATCTGGTAGAAAAACTGATTCATGTATTCCGCGATACGGCAAAATATGCACTACTTCAGAAAAAATGTAGTTGTAATACCTTGCTGACATATCGTTGTAATGAGATCTATGTCCTTTTAACTAGTACAGATGAAATCCTTAAAAGATTCGATCATTACACTCAAAAAATTAGGTGGCATATACAACGACTGTATAGAATACGGAACGAAATTACACACTCAGCATTTAACCAAAATAAGTCTTTAATTATCTATATCGAGCATTTGTATTCTTACTTGGCTCAAATAATAAGCGAAATTGTATTTTACATTGAACATAAAAATATAAGTTCTGTTGAGGAAGCTCTTGCCATTTTAAAAGAAAATTACAATACATATTATGATATTCTTAAGCAAGATTCGTTGGCAATAGATGATGTACTTCCTAATGGAATTGTCGAATGTGTATAATGAAAAGGCGAGGTGCCATTATTCGAAAATGATGGCTCCAAGCCTTTTTGTGTTTATATGGTTTTCTACTTTTTGCGTGCTCCTCTGGGCTTGGAGGTAGGTTTCCGTTTCACCCCATTTGGGAAATAGATTTTCTCATATCGTTCAAAGAAAACAAATAATCCGAACCCATCTCCTATAAGAAACAAGTTCGGATTATATTGGTTTGGTGTGGGTGACGAGACTCGAACTCGCGACACATAGCTTGGGAATGAAGTGAGAGAAAAAACTTAAAATAAACAACAAAAACATCATAAAAAAGTAAAAAACGAAAGACTAATAGGAAAAATACATATGAAATGCAATTAAAGTAATGTGCAGAATTAGTTTTTAATCAAAATTATCTGCACAAATTTTCCTAATGGGCTTTTTTATTTTATTCCTTAATTTTTTATCTGCTTTTCAAAGCAAACTAATATATAAAACAGCAAATCTACTTTAGTTGGCTGAGCTTGCTTGCAAAATAAAGCAGAAATGTAAATTATGGATATTTTATATTATTTAGTTGCCATAAGGAAAATTTTTTATAAATGACGGTACAAACATTAGCAAAAAGCCGGTGCGGGCCAGATAGAACACAAGAAACGCCAGCCACAAGCCGCTGTTGGCAAAAGCCGGTACAAGAAGTGCTTTAGCTGTAAGGTAGGCGGCAGCGGTAAGCAGCATGGAAATGCAAATGGGCGTTGTTTGCAGCGTGCCGTTAAAAATGCCGTAGTATACAATGCCTAATGCCGACAGTATGGGAAAGATGGTTATAAACATACCGTAGCGGCAAGCAGTTGTTAAAATTTCCTGCTGATGTGTAAAAATACCGATAATATCACTGCGCCACAGGTAATAAATGGCAGATTGTGCCAAACCGGAACTTATTGCCTGCATAGCACTTATTTTAAGCGTTGATATTAAAAGCCCGGTGTTGCGTTCACCAGCGGCTATGCCGGCGTAAATGGCGGCTGCCTGCGAAAAACCTGCAAAAATATCGCCCATAACGTACTGTATTTGCATTAAAATGGAGTTAGCTGCCAAAATTTTGCCGCCAAAAGCTGAGCTTTGCGACATGAAGGTGTTAATCATAATCAGCATACAAATTGTTCTGATAGTAAGATGGGTGCTGCAGTTAAGCAGTTTGGCAAAATCCGGCCCATGGAAGAGCTGTGCAGGTTTAAACCGTAAGGGACAGGGTTTGTGTTTTAAAAATCCGTACAGTGCCAGCAGGCAGGCTAAAATATTGGCAATGGCCGCTGCTGCAGCGACACCGGCAACGCCCATGCCGAACCCATACTCAAGCGTAAAGGATAGCAGCAAATTTGTAATGTTGGCAGTGAGACCGACAGCGACGGAAAATTTAACCTGCATGATACCGGCAAGCCAGCCTTGTGCCGTTTGGTAAAAAAGTGCGCAGGGCACGGTGAAGATTATGGTATTAAAATACTGCTGCATATAAATTAAGGCTTGTTGTGGAGGGTTAAAAAAATAAACGGCAGCGGCAAAAATAAACTTTTGTAAAAGTACAATTATCAGTCCGATAGAAACAGCAAGCAGGCTGCCTCGTAAAAAAGCGTAAAGCTCCTCTTGCGGATTATTGCGTCCCAGCGATTGTGAGGCAAAGCCTGAGGCAGTAAGCCCTAAAAAGTTAAACAGCCAAAAAATCGTGCTGAAAATAACAGAACCGAGCGCGACGGCGTTTATAAAATGATAATTGCCCAAACGTCCGACAACGGCAGTATCAACAGCACCTATAAGGGGAACGGATATTGATGCCAGAATGAAGGGCAGGCTGGTTTTAAAAAATTTTTTCTGTGTAAGCTGCATTTTGTTGCCTCAACCATAAAATAACAAACATTATGTATGATAAAAAACTTGTTGTCTGTTATAATTATAGTAAGCGCAAGGCATAGCAGGCAATAAACAGTTTGGCAGTAGTGTGTGTTAATGGACATTTTTAAAAATTTGTACGGAGTGATTGATATGGACAGACGGCAGCAAAAAACGCGGGCAGCAATTTTTGAAGCTTTTACAGGGCTTTTGGCAGAGAAAAGCTATAATAAAATAACTGTGCAGGAGATTATTGAGCGTGCAAATATCGGGCGCAGCACGTTTTATGCCCATTTTGAAACGCGCGATGATTTAATTAAAGCATTGTGTGATGATTTGTTCAGCCATGTTTTTTCTAAAGCACTGGAGGCTGAAAAAACACATGATTTTTCGCTTTCTGGCAGTGGGTATCATGTGGTGGCAGTGCATATTTTGTATCATCTGCGCGATAGCCGAAAAAATGTTACGGCTCTGTTGGCAGGCGAAAGCAGCCTTTTTTTTAAATATTTAAAGGATTATCTGCAACAGTATATAACAAGGTATCTGCTTGCTGGCAGCAAATGGCAAAATGGTTTGCCTGAGGAGTTTTTAATAAACCATATTATTTATGCTTTTATAGGCATGCTGATGTGGTGGATAAAAAATAACTGGCAACAGCCGCCGGAAGAAATGGCAGGTTATTTTGAAATAACCGTGCTGCCGTTATTACAGGGATAATATACGGTTTCAAGTACAAAGTAAAGCCCCCGCTTCAAAATGAAGCAGGGGCTTTACTTTTTGAAAGGAGATGCATGGATTTACTTTCTTATTTTAAAGGTTATCGGTATACTTGCATAGCAGCGTACCGGTAAACCTGAACTGTTTTTAGCCGGTGTAAAACGCCACTTGCGGCAAGCGGCAACGGCAGCGTTATCAAGATTTGCATTACCTGAGGAGGAAGTAACATTTACATCTTCAACACTGCCGTCCGTGCCTATTAAAAATCTAATAGAAACAGTGCCTTCTACGCCGGCGTTGCGTTCAGCACTGGGATAAGGCGGCTGATAACTTTTTATAATACGGGGTGGTACAGCCGGTGATGAGGTTATACCGTTGGCCGGCCCGGTACCACTACCTTTGCCGGTGCCATGACCGCTGCCATGTCCTCCGCCGCTTCCGCTACCAGAACCTGTGCCTGTACCATTGCCGGTGCTGCTTCCTTGGGCGGTACCTTTACTATTACTGATGCTTTTAACTGTGGGCTTTGTTTGTTGTTTTTTAATAACTGGCGTTTTTTCTTTATTTTCTTCCAAAATTGCATCGCTGTCAGTAGTTTCCTCTAAAGTAGCAGTTTCCGGTTCGGCTTCTTCCATAACACCGGCATCATCGCTGCCGCCTCCGCCGAAAAATGTAACTTCAACAATATTTTCCTGTGCGTGCGAAAATTGAAATAATCCTGTAAAGGAAATAAGTAAAACTATTAAAATATGTATAATAGCTGAACCTGCAAAACCCCAGTTACGTCGCTTTTTATCATCCATCATTTTGCTGCCCCGTCAGTTGCAAGGCCAAATCTGTTTATGCCTGCTCCCTTAAACTTATCGACAAGCTCAATAACTTTGCCGTATTCGATGTCTTTTTCAGCTCGGATAACAACAGCAAAATTACTGTTATTTTTTTGCTCTAAAGAAGCCTGCATTAAAAGTGACTGCAAGTCTGTTTCTTTATCACCAAGATAAATCTTACCATCATTTTTTAGTGTTACAGCAAAAGTTGTTGATGTATCAGTGGCTGCATTAGCTGCCTGCGGTAATTTTACAGGGATAGTTTTTAAATCAATCATATACATAGTGCTTAACATAAAAAACACCAGCAAAAAGAA
>USHB01000121.1 GCA_900554395.1 uncultured Phascolarctobacterium sp. | reverse complement strand
AGTGCGCATTGGCACTGCGCTTTTCGGGCAGCGTGATTATAGTTTGAAATTTTAACTTGAGGTGATAAATTTTATGAAATTTTTAGACAAAATTTCCGAAGCGCTCGGCTTATACGAAGAAGAGGAAGAAATAATCGAAGAAACGCCGGAACCGGAAGAAAAGCCTAAAAAAAATCTTTTTTCCCGCAAGCAGGCTGCGCCGGTAAAACCTGTTCCTGCAAGCGAGCCGGAGCCGGAACGCAAATCTTTCTTTAAACCGAAAGCTAAAGTTGTGGAAATGCCGGAATCTAAAACCATTTCCATTCCAATGGCGCAAAAACAGGTTAAAGTTGTTGTTTTGGAACCTGTTTCTTTTGACGATTCCCAAAAAATTGCCGATTACCTTAATGGCAGCCAGCCGGTAGTTGTTAACTTTGAAGCTACTGATAAAGTTATTATGAAACGTATGACTGACTTTATCAGCGGCGTTGTTTACGCTTTGGGCGGCAGCATGAAAAAAATCGGCCATAACATTCTGGTGTGCGCACCTAAAAATGTCGATATTAATGCAGACGATAACATTTACGATGAAAGAGGTGGACAGCCTTGGAAAAAATAACCGCTAAAACCGGCCGCATTGTGTTTATCGGCGGCGGTATGATGGCGGAAGCCATTTTAAAAGGCATGCTGCATAAAGAAATTGCCGACCCGGCTTTTATTACTGTCAGTGAACCTACGGCCGAAAGGCGTGCATATTTAGAAAACACTTATAAAGTAACTGCCGTAAGCAGCAATGCAGAAGCAGTTAAAACGGCAGGTCTTTGTATTTTGGCTGTAAAACCGCAGGTTGCTGATGCTGCCATTACAAAAGAAGTTGCTGAAGCCATTCCGCAAAACGCAACAGTGCTTTCCATTATGGGCAGCGTTAACCTCGATAAACTGCACAGTTTAGTGCCCGGGCACGCAGTTATCCGTGTTATGCCTAATACTCCGCTGGCAGTTGGCAGCGGCATGACGGCAATAGCACCGGATGAAAATGTAAGTACGGAGATGCTTGAAGCTGCCAAAGCAATTTTCGGAAGCTGCGGCGAAATTGAAATAGTTGCCGAAAGCGCTATTGAAGCCATTGCGGCTATCAGCGGCTGCGGTCCCGGATATGTATTTATGATGATTGACGCGTTGGCTGATGCCGGCGTTAAAGCAGGCCTGCCGCGTGCTATGGCTATTAAACTGGCTGCGCAGACTTTTGCAGGCAGCGGAAAAATGGTACTGGAAACAGGATTGCATCCTGCGGTGCTCCGCGACCAGGTAACTTCCCCCGGAGGCACAACCATAGCAGGCATTTACGCGCTTGAAAGCCGCGGCGTGCGTGCAGCTTTGTATGAAGCTGTAATGAATGTTCTGGCACGCAGCGCAGAATTACAGGGTAAATAATATGGCAGACAGAGAAAAAATACTGCGGTATTTTAAAGCAGGCGGCGATGAAGAACTTGCGGCAAAACTTCTGGATATTGCTGAAGCAGCACGCAAAAGCCGCAAATACCGCATAACTGATTTTTTAGACCCGCACAGCTACAATGTTGCGGAAATTATTGCCGCCAACTATGATAATATGAAAATTGAAGCAGACGGCGGATTTAATAATGCGGAACGTGTCCGCGCAGCCTTTATAGACGATAATTTTATGGGCACGCCGGATTATGAAATAAGCTGTTTTGAAGTAAAGTGGGATAAACGCTTTTATACTATCGGCCACCGTGATGTTTTGGGTGCTTTTATGGGCATGGGCTGCAAACGTGATATTTTAGGCGATATTGTCATAACTCCGGAAGGAGCGCATTTTGCAGCCGACAAAAGTTTTGCCAATTATATCGAAAGCAACTTAACGCAAATTGGCAGCGCGCCGGTAACAATTACTGAAATACCGCGCGAAGATTTGGCTCAGCGCGAAGAAAAAGTAAAAATCATTAATGCCACAGTAGCGGATTTACGTTTGGATGCCGTTGCCGCAGCAGGTTACGGCGTATCGCGTTCACGCATGGCAGATGAAATAAAAAGCCTTAACGTGCGCGTAAACTGGAAAGAAGCCAAAAAGCCTTCCCAAAGCGTCAGCGAAGGCGATATAATCAGCTTCCGCAGCCGCGGGCGCGTTGAAGTGGCAGAAATACGCGGCACAACCAAAAAAGGACGTATGAGCATTACTTTAAAACGCTATATTTAATTTTGGAGGAAAGAGATGTTTGCACCTCTTGATTTAAAAAATAAAACTTTTACCAAAGGCTTCCGCGGTTATGAAACTGAAGAAGTTGATAAGTTTTTTGCGCAGGTTGTAAAAGATTTTGAGCGTTTATATCAGGACAACATTGAATTAAAGGAAACGGTTGAACGTGTAAGCGCTAAACTGGAATACTACCAGCAGATGGAAGCTACCATGCAGAACACTTTGGTAGTAGCGCAGGAAACTGCCGATGAAGTTAAAAAGACCAGTGAAAAGAAAGCACAGGTTTTGCTTGATGAAACTGCCGCAAAATGCGAAGGCATGAAAGCCGATGCCAAAAACGAAGCGGCACGTTTGCTTAATGAAGCAAATGCCGCTGCTGCACAGGCCAAGGCAGATGCAGATGCTTATGCTGAAAAACTGCGTAACGATGCCGCTGCCGAAACGGATAAACTGCGCAATGATACCGAAGCTGAAATGAACAAACTTAAAAGCGATACGCAGCAGTTTGTTAATAAAATGCGCGTAGCCGCAGAAGTAGAAGTTGCCAAACTTAAAGTTGATTCCGAACAGGCATGCAAAAATATTTTGGACAGGGCACGCGAAGAAGCAGTGGAGACTTTATCCAAAGCACGCAACCAGGCACAGAAAACCATCGTTGATGCCGATGACCGCGCACGCAAAATGATTTTTGAAGCCGAAAATAAAGCCGGCCTTGCCAAAAATATGTTTGAAGACCAGGTTAAAAAAGCCAATGTACACCGCCAGCATATGATAAATTTGCTGGAATCGCAGCTTGAACTGCTGAAAAGTTTTGATAAAAATACGGAAGAATAGGCGGAATTATTATGATTATCCTTGTGAGGCATGGAGAAGCAACGCACCATACGCAGCATTTAACCGGCGGCTGGACTGATTCTGACCTTACGGAAGCAGGGCGCAGGCAGTTAAGCGCACTTGCCGATAAACTTGCGCTTGATTTTAAAGGCAGAAGTGAAAAATTCCGCATTTTAACCAGCGATTTGAAACGCGCTGCCGAAAGCGCTTCTATTATTGCCAAAAAACTTGGCATGGAAAACTGCATAGAGCAGCATGAATTTTTGCGCGAAAAAAACAACGGACAGGCCGCAGGCATGAAAGAAAGTGAAGCCAAGGTAATTTACCGTCCGGCGGCAACTCTTAAAGAACTTAACCACCGTAACTATCCGGGAGGGGAAACCCGCAAAGAGTTTTATGACCGTTGTGTAAAAGGAATATGCCAATGCGCCGATATGGAAAACGAAAACCTCATTATCGTTGCGCACAAGGGAACAATTCAAAACCTTATTTTTTACTGGCTTGGCTTTTATATTGAAGAAGTAAATAAATATAACTTTTCGGTTGATATACTGCCCGGCAGCGTAACTGTGCTTGGCATAAACAAATGGCTTGAACACAGCATATTTTTGTTAAATGATACCTCGCATTTACACAAAGGCGAAGGTTATGGAATTTTTACATACAAGTATTACAAAAAATATTGACGGTTTAACAGCCGTGTTGTATAATATTTTTGTTTTTAAATATCTTTACAGGCTATGATAAAGACAGTAGCCGGCTGGATACAGTACAGCGAGCCCGGGACAGTGCAAGCCGGGCCGGGTTTGAACGCCGGTGAAAATCACTTTGGAGCTTCTGCGCAGAACTTAAGTAAGCACGGACGGAGCGGCGCACGTTAATAACGCCGAGAGTGGCGCATGTCGTCATTAGGGTGGTACCACGGGTAATACAAGTCTCGTCCCTTTGGGATGAGGCTTTATTTTTTTGGAGGTGTAAAAAATTGGATTACAGCAAGACGCTTAACTTACCGGAAACTGAGTTTCCCATGCGTGCCGGACTGCCGGAACGCGAACCGGAAATTTTAAAATACTGGTATGACAACAACATTTACGAAAAGAAACAGAAAATGCACGCAGGCCATAAAAAATTTGTTCTGCATGACGGTCCTCCGTATGCTAACGGACAAATTCACATGGGTACTGCGCTCAATAAAATTTTAAAAGACATCATTATCAAATATAAATATTCTCAGGGTTATGATACCCCGTATGTTCCCGGCTGGGATACTCACGGCATGCCTATCGAACACGCTGCCATTAAAAACCTTGGTTTGAACCGCAACGAACTTGACCCGCTTGTACTGCGCAACGAATGCAAAAACTACGCATTGCAGTGGATTGACGTTCAGCGCAACGATTTTAAACGCCTTGGCGTTTTAGGCGATTGGGAACATCCTTATGTAACCCTCGTGCCGGATTATGAAGCAGTACAGATTCATGTTTTCGGCGAAATGGCTAAAAAAGGCTATATTTATAAAGGTCAAAAATCTGTTTACTGGTGCCCGCATTGCGAAACTGCCCTTGCTGAAGCAGAAATTGAATACGCAGAACAAAAAACTCCTGCTATTTATGTAAAAATGCCGCTTGTAAAAGATAACGGCATGCTTCCGGAAGCAGCAAAAGGCAAACCGGCTTATGTTGTAATTTGGACAACCACTCCGTGGACCATGCCTGCCAACGTAGCTATTGCCCTCCATCCGGATATTGAATACGCCTGGGTTGAATGTGAAGGCGAAGTATTGTTCCTTGCCAAAGAACTTTTGGAAACCGTTGGCAATATCTGCAAAAAAGATTTAAGCCACATCCTTGGCACCTGCAAAGGTAAAGACATGGAATTTGCAGAATGCCGCCATCCGTTTGCCACCATCGACCGCAAATCTCCGCTTGTACTGGCAGATTATGTAACGCTTGATGCAGGTACCGGCTGCGTACATACTGCTCCCGGTCACGGCGATGTCGACTTTGAAACCGGCATTAAATATCATCTGCCCATTATCTGTTGATAAATCCGGCAAATTTACCAAAGAAGCAATGCAGTTTGAAGGCATGTTTGTATTTGATGCCAACATTCCTATTTTAAAATACCTGGCTGAACTCGGCATGCTGTTTGGCAAAGAAAATATCCGCCACCAGTACGCACATTGCTGGCGCTGCAAAAATCCGATTATTTACCGCGCTACCGAACAGTGGTTTGCTTCCGTCGATGGCTTCCGCGATGATGCACTTGCTGCCATTGCCAACGAAGTTAAATGGATTCCGTCCTGGGGCGAA
>USHB01000120.1 GCA_900554395.1 uncultured Phascolarctobacterium sp. | reverse complement strand
CGGGCTGGTAACTTTTGACCGACCGGAAGTGCTGTGGGAAGCGCTTGGCGAAGGCAAGGGCGTTGTAATGCTTGCCTGCCATATGGATAACTGGGAATGGCTTGGCGCAGCGCTGGCATTGAACGGATTTCCGCTCAGTGCGGTGGAAAAACCGCAGCCAAACCATATTTACAGCGACTTTATGAATGAACTGCGTACAGGCGTGGGGCAGGAGATTTTCTCAAGAGGCACGAGCGAAATTTTAGGCTGCGCCCGCGCAATGAAGAAAAAACGCATGCTTGGGCTTATTGCTGACCAGGATGGCGGCTATGACGGTATTTTTGTTCCGTTCCTTGGCAAAATGGCTTCAACGCCTACGGGCCCGGCATATTTTTCACGCAAGTTCGATGCGCCGATTGTGCCGATATTCATTGTGCGCAAAGAAGGCAATTATGGGCATCAGGCTATTGTTAAAGACCCCATTTACTATGAAAATACCGGCGACCGCAAAGCCGATGATTATAGGGTAACTTTAAAAATGACGCAGATTGTCGAAGAAGTTATCAAAGAATACCCGGATAACTGGCTGTGGGTCCAGCACCGCTGGAATACCCCTTATACGCCTCCGGAAGAAAAGGAGCTAACGCAGGGTGAAAAATAAAGGATTATTACTGATTGCCGGCGGCATTGCCGTAGCTGCCGCCATTATCGCATGGCTGATGTTTGGCGGCGAGGCGCCGAAGAACCCGGAAAATATGGCTGCTAATGTTGCAAGCGCAGTTGTAAAAAATACAACCGTCAGCCGCGAACAGGACGGCAAAAAGCTGTGGGAGTTTTCCGTTGAAGAACTGGAAAGCATTTCCGGCAGCGGCGAAGCAGTGCTGAAAGGCGTTAAAGGCAAAATCTTCCGTGAGGATGGTTCTGTAATTGACGTTGTAGCGGGCGGCGGCAAAATTAACAACGATGACAAAAACTTTGCTCTTGACCGCGGCGTTAAAGCTACGCTTTCTACCGGCGGCGAGATAACTGCCGAAGAAATTGCGTGGAATCAGAAAGACGATGTTATTACGGCATCAGGCAAAGTTAAGGTTGTAAAAGATGAACACACTGCGCTGGCAGATAAAATTGTAACCAGCAGCAAATTTGACCATTTTAAATTAAGCGGCCACGCCGAAGTACAGAAAGGGGAACTGTAATTATGAAAATAAAAGCGGCAATAGCGCTGGCAGCGGCTTTAATGTTTATAGGCACGCAGGTGCATGTTCCGGCTTATGCTGCCGGAAACGGCTTTAACGTAAAAGCAGATGAAATTGAATATGACATGACCAGCGGCAATGGTACTGCCAAAGGCAACGTTGTAATTCTGCATGACGGCGGCAAGGCAACGGCTGCGGCAGCAGAGTTTAACAGCAAAACCATGAGCGGCAAACTTACCGGCGGCGTTGTAGCAGATAAAGACGATGCTCATATTACCTGCGCTACTTTTGTGATGCATAACGAAGATTATGTTTCCGCAGTTGGCGAGGCAAGCGTTACTAAAGAAGATAAAACTTTAACCGCAGAACAGATTGATTATCACAGCGATGCTGAATATGCTGAAACCATTGGTTCCTGGGGTCAGCTCAGTTCTACCGACGGCAGTGTTTTAACAGCAGCGCAGATTACCTATAACGGCAAAACCGGTGTGGCAGAAGCAACTGGCAATGTGGATATTGTAAGCCCGCCGCGTAATTTAACTGCAAGTGCAGATAAAGCGGTTTACGATACTAACAACGATGGCACGGTTGAACTTATCGGCAATGCTACCGCAACGCAGGACGGCAATACCGTATCCGGCAACAGGCTGATTATGAATAACGCCGGCAATGCAGCCAAAGGGCAGCGTGCCGAAGCGTTTGGCAATATTAAAATAGTTTATGTACCTAAAGATGAACCTGCACCGGCTGAACAGGCGGCAGGTGAAGAAACCGAAGCGGCTACTCCGGAAGAAGGCGCTGAACAGGTGGAGGCAGCATAGTGGTAATTGAAACAGCTAATCTTGTAAAAGAATATTCTGACAGGCGCGTTGTAAATAATGTCAGCATCCGCGTAGAGCAGGGCAGCATTGTGGGCTTGCTTGGCCCTAACGGCGCCGGCAAAACAACAACGTTCTATATGATTGTCGGCATTATCAAGCCTGACAGCGGCACGGTAACGCTGGACGGACAGGATATCAGCGGCTTGCCGATGTATATGCGCGCACGCGCCGGCATTGGTTATCTGCCGCAGGAGGCTTCCATTTTCCGCAAAATGACGGTGGAAGAAAATATTTTGGCTATTTTGGAAGCAAATAATGTACCGGAAAAACAGCGTTATGAAAAAATGAACGCGTTGGTGGAAGAATTCCACATTGACCATATCCGCAAGAATAAAGGCACAGAGCTTTCCGGCGGTGAACGCCGCCGCGTGGAAATAGCCCGCGCGCTGGCAACAGACCCGGCCTTCATCCTTTTGGATGAACCTTTTGCGGGCATTGACCCGATTGCCGTTGCCGATATTCAGAATATGATTGCCCATCTTGCTCAGCGCGGCATCGGCATTTTAATTACCGACCATAATGTGCGCGAGACTTTAAGCATCGTCGATAAGGCATATATCCTCGCCAATGGTGAGATATTGCTGCATGGCGACAGCGAAACCATAGCCAATGACCCGGTAGCGCGCAAATACTATCTGGGCGAAAATTTCAGTATGTAGGGGGGATGAAGATTGCGTTTACGTTTATTAGACCGTTATGTGTTAAGTGAATTACTGTATCCGTTTATCTTCGGTATTGCCTCCTTCTCAAGCATTTTTATTGCCAGCTCCATGCTGTACCGTATTACCCAGTATATGACCAAATACGGCGCAGGTTGGGATACCATTGCATGGCTGTTCTTTTACAGCCTGCCGGAAGTTATTAACTATACCTTCCCAATGTCAATGCTTCTGGCATCGTTAATGGCGTTTGGAAAACTGTCCGGCAGCAGCGAAATTATCGCCATGAAATCAGGCGGCATCAGCTATTACCGCATTGTTGCTCCGGTGCTGATTGTGGCGTTTATCGTCAGCATGTTCTCTGTTGTCTGGGCAGAAAAGGTAGTTCCGGCATCTAAAGTGCAGTATACCCGCGTTTTGGAATACCAGATCAAGGGTAACACCAAGCCGAAAACGCAGGATAACGTCATCATTAAAACAATGAGCGGCGATACCCAGCGTTTAACTTATGCCCGCCGTTTTGAAGAAGAATCCGGCAGGATGATGGATATTACCATTGAAGAATTTGACAACCATAAACTGGCACGTATTCAGACGGCTAAAGAAGGACGTTGGGAAAACGGTTCGTGGCGTCTGATTGACGGAACTGTATATTCGGTGCATGATGAAGAAGGTTTGCAAAGCACAGCTAAATTTGACGAGCAGATAATTCCGCTTGATATAGCGCCGGAACAGATTTCCTGGGAACAGAAAGAACCCGAGGAAATGACAATCCGCGAACTGCGCGAATACATTCATATGCTGGAAATGCAGGACCAGCCTACTTCTCGTCACTGGTGCGAAATTTATATGCGCATCTTCATTCCGATGGCAAGTTTCTTCTTTGCAATGATTGGCGCGCCGCTCGGCACGCAGAAACAACGTACAAGTTCTTCCATTGGTCTGGGCTTGAGCATCATAGTTATCTTTATTTACTATGCAATTATGACGTTTACAACAGGCCTTGGCAAAGGCGGTGCAATGAATCCGTTCCTTGCCTGCGCACTGCCTAATATTATCTGTTTGTTTGTTGGCATTTATCTTTTACGCCAGAAAAATGCGTAAAACTATTGAGGTGAGTTTATGTTTGGGTTACGCCTGATTATTATACTGGCTATCGTCGGCGGGCTGATTGCCTTTATCGGCGACAAGCTGGGCAGTAAAATTGGCAAGAAAAAACTGTCGGTCTTTGGCTTGAGGCCCTACTATACCTCTGTGCTGATGACGGTAATAACGGGCGTGTTAATTGCAGCGACAACCATTATTGTAATGGCAATTTCTTCAGACAGCGCAAGGACTGCCATGTTTGGCATGGAAAAACTGCAGGATGAACTGAGCAGCCTGAATAAGGAAAAAGCTGCGGCTTCCATGGAAGTGGAAAAAGTACGTGCCGATTTGGCAGACCGCAACAGGGAAATCAAGGAGCTTGACGCTGAAAAGGCGCAGCTTGCCAACGAAGTAAGTACTAGCCGTGAAGAGTTGGGACGTGCCCGTCAGGAAGTAAATTCGCTGACGGAATCCAAAGCTACTTTGGAAAAAGAGGTAAGCTCGCTTGAAGAAACTACCGAACGCCTGCGCCGCGGTATTGTCGCAATGCGTGAAGGCGATGTGGTTTACCGCAGCGGCGAAGTAATTTACGCCGGCGTATTAAGCAGCAAACTTAACAACGAAGAAAACGCCAAACAGATGGAAATGTTCCTTAATGCCGCTAACGAAGCAGCTATGCAGCGTATGGGCATCCGCAGCGAAGAACCTGTTGGCGTATTGTGGCTGCCCAATGAATTGGCACAGGCTGCCATGAAGGAAATTCAGGCTGCTGACGGCAATGTGTTTGTAAGGCTGCGCGCTGTTGCCAATATCATTGCGGGCGAGCCTGCCATTTGCACTATTGAACTTGTACATAACGAATGTGTGTATAAGGATAATGAAATGATTTACAGCAAGGTTATTGATGTTACCGGCATAAAATATGGGTTAGACCGTGAGATTTTAACCTTCCTTAACGAAGTAAACCATACAGCGGTGCGCGCAGGCGTTATGCCCGACCCGCTGACCGGCAAGGTAGGCAACCTTGATGCCGGCACAATGGTGCAGACCGGTGAAAAAATGGCGGCATTGGGCGGCAAAGTTGTGCTGAAAGCGTATGCCCGCGGCGATATTTATACTTCCGGACCTGTGCTTTTGCGTTTAGAGGTTGAAGATGCAGAAGAGTGAGTTTTTGCTTGGCATAGACCCCGGCAGTTTTAAAACCGGAGTGGCAAAGGTAAAGCCGGATGGTGAAGTTATAAGTGCCGAATGGGTGGAAACCAAAATACTGGCAGAAGTTTTAACAAAAATTAATGCGCAGAGCAGTGCTGAACTTAAAGCAGTTATTATCGGCAACGGCACCAACACGCAGCCGGTACATAAAGTTCTTAACCAAATTTTTACTGCTGTGCCGGTAATAGAAATTGATGAAAAACACAGCACAGAAGAAGCACGTACGCTTTACTGGCAACTTAATAAACCGCACGGATGGCGGGCGCTATTGCCGGAAGGGTTGCGGGTACCGCCGGAACCGCTGGACGGTTATGCCGCGGCTGTGCTCGTAAAA
>USHB01000119.1 GCA_900554395.1 uncultured Phascolarctobacterium sp. | reverse complement strand
AAATTTGATGAACGCCGTGAAGCACGCGTAGCCATGCTTGAAGCAGTGCCCACCCTTACAAGAATGTATAACGCCGATGACGGCATTATGACTGTATTTTACCTCGAAAATATGAAAGCAACGGTTTATTCATTTACGGAAGAACCGAAAGAACTTGCTTAATACTTTAAAAAGGCTGCCTTACGGCGGCCTTTTTTATTTTGACGTTTTTATGCAAGACCCGCCGCTGCCTTTTTGCTATAATATTATTTTAAGGAGGCGGCATATGCGGCAGATACAAGCAATTTACGACCACAGTTTAAAAACAGAAGCCATGTTTTTTAACGGCGCAGCACAAAGTTTTGCACCGCATTTTCACGATTATTACGTTATCGGCATTACCGAAATCGGCAGCCGGAAACTAAACTGCGGCAGCCAAAACTACACTCTGCTTCCCGGCGGCATAACCGTTTTTGCACCCGGCGTAAGCCATAGCTGCACCTCTTTAACAGCGGACTTTAAATACCGCAGCTTTAATATAGCGGCACAAACAGCAGAAAACTTGCTGCCGGATAATTTTTGCGGCTTTAATAAACCCCTTTTTTACAACACCGAATTATATAACAGCCTGCTTATGCTGCATCGTGAATTTTGCCGCAGCGGCAGTAATGCAAGGCCCAAAATTTTGCGGCAGATATTTGCACTTTTATCTCAGCACAGCACCAATGTCCAACACTCAACAATAGATGAAACTATTACAAAAACCGTCTGCAATTTTATAAATGCACACAGCGCCGAGCCAATTATATTAAAAGATTTATGCCGCTCAGCAGGAGTCAGCAGCTCTACACTGCGGCGTGCATTTCTCAAAACAAAAGGCATTACGCCGCAGCGTTATCTTTTGGCGGTACGCATTAACAAAGCCTGCGCGCTTTTAAAAAGCGGCCACAGCCTTACTGCAGCAGCACTGGCCAGCGGATTTTGCAGCCAAAGCCATTTTACCAACACTTTTGTAAAAATTATGGGCATTACGCCTAAAGTTTACAGCAATTTATTTTTACAGCAGGGAGTGCATATAAGTGGAAACTAAAACCTCGGGCCATGCTGCCGCGCTGGTTACAATTTTTATCTGGGGCGTAACATTTATTTCAACCAAAATTTTGCTGCAGGGCTTTCTGCCGGTAGAAATTTTATTTTTCCGCTTTTTAATCGGCTACTTTGCGCTGCTTGCCATCTGCCCGCGCCGGCTTCCCCAAACAACATGGCGGGAGCAGGGTTATTTTGCAGCAGCAGGGCTTACGGGCATCTGCCTGTATTATTTATTGGAAAACATTGCCCTCACCTTCACTCTGGCTTCCAACGTTGGCGTAATCCTCTGCACCGCTCCTTTTTTCACCGCTCTGGCGGGATTTATCTTTATGCGCGGCGAGGAATGGCTGAGCAGGCGTTTCTTTTTTGGTTTGGTGCTTGCAATGGCCGGCATCTATTTTATCAGCACCGCCGAAAGCGGCATGGAGTTTAACCTCACCGGCGATATTTTAGCGTTAAGCGCTGCTGCAGTATGGGCAGCGTATTCCCTGCTGACGCGCAAAATAAGCAGCTTTGGCTACAACACTATTTTAACCACACGCCGTGTATTTTTGTACGGTTTGGTGTTCATGCTGCCGGCGCTGTATATTTTCGGCTTTCAGTTTAAGCCGGAGCGTTTTAGCCACCTGCCCTACCTGTTCAACATTTTATTTTTGGGATTAGGCGCCTCGGCATTGTGCTTTGTAACATGGAACTATGCCGTTAAGGTACTGGGCGCAGTTAAAACAAGCGCCTACATTTACGCAGTACCGGTACTTACGGTAGCATCTGCCGTTGCCGTGCTTAATGAACCTTTAACCATTAAAATGCTGGCAGGCGGCGCGCTGATTTTGCTTGGACTTTTCATCTCCCAGCGTTCATAAAAAATAAACTGCATTTCCGTTGGAGCAATGCCCCGATAGAAATGCAGTTTTTTATTTACAAGCGGTTTTTATCGCCCCATTCGCACATGCCGTCCAAAATAGGAATCAGCGACCTGCCGCGCTCCGTTAAGCTGTATTCAACCTTGGGAGGTATCTGCGGATATTCTTCGCGGTGCACCAGTTTATCTGCTTCCAGTTCTTTCAGCGTGGTGCTGAGCGTTTTATATGAAATGCCGCCGATATATTTTTTCATTTCGTTAAAACGCACCACGCCAAACTCCATCAGCGTATAAAGTATGGTCATTTTATATTTGCCGTTAATCAGCGACAGCGTATAACTAAAACCTGTATCATTTAAACATTCGCTGTTAATACATCTTTTATCCATTTTACACTCTCCTAATGGTAAGTATCATACTTAAATGTGCGTACTTGAATTTTTTCTTATTATTGCTATGATTATAATATCAATAATTAATAAAGTCAAATCCGCCCGCGGATGATTTATTAATGAAGCGCAGTTAAGAAGGAGTGGGTAAAATGAGTAAAATTGTAGTTATTACCGGCAGCCCCCGCAAAGACGGCAACAGCTTTGCCATGACGGAGGCTTTTGTAAAAGCGGCTGAGGCCAAAGGACACAGCGTAACCAGATTTGACGCTGCCATGATGAATGTTGGCGGCTGCCATGCCTGCGAAACCTGCTACAAAACCGGCAAGGCCTGCACTTTTGATGATGATTTCAACACTATTGCACCGGCTGTTTTGGAAGCCGACACCGTTGTATTTACCATGCCTGTTTACTGGTATTCCATTCCGGCACAGATTAAAGCCGTTATTGATAAAATGTTCAGCTTCTGCGTAGCCGGCAAAAACATTGCCGGTAAAAAATGTGCGCTGATTGCCTGCTGTGAAGAAGACGATTTATCCGTACTTGACGGAGTGCGCATACCGGTTGAACGCTCTGCAGCTTTGCTTAAATGGCACATGGCAGGCGAAGTTTTGGTGCCCGGCGTATTAAACGTTGGCGATATTGCAAAAACCGACGGCTGCGCCCGCGCTGCCGCTCTGGCAGATAATTTATAAAACGGAGGACCTGGCATGAGCAGAAAAATTGTTATTTTAAACGGCAGCCCGCGCCCCAACGGCAACACCTCCGCCCTGGTAAAAGCATTCCGCGAAGGCGCACGCGAAGCAGGGCACACCGTTACGGAATTCTTTTTAGACAGAATGGACATTCACAGCTGCAAAGGCTGCTTTGGCGGGCACAGCAGCAAAGCATGCCCCTGCGTACAGCAGGATGATATGAACAAAATTTACCCCGCAGTTAAAGAGTGTGATGTAATTGTACTGGCAAGCCCCTTGTATTACTGGAACATGAGCGGCCAGCTCCGCACTGCGGTTGACCGCCTGTTTGCACTGGAAGAAGGTGACGGCAACCTGCTGCGCGGCAATGGCAGAGCCTGCGCTCTTTTAATGGCCGCAGAAGGCAGCGGTTTTGACGATGTGCTGCGCTACTATGACAACCTTATGAAACACCTGCGCTGGCAGAACCTTGGACATGTTCTCGCAGGCGGCAACTGCGATGTAGGCGACATTAAAGGCAAACCGGAATTGCAGCAGGCTTACGAACTTGGCAAAAGCCTCGCCTAAAGGAGCATGCCTATGATAAAAAAGCTTATTCTCGCGGTCGTAGTTATCGCCGCATTGTTTGTAATTTATAAAGGCCCATCCGGCGTAATCGGGCTGCTGTTTATGTCACACAATGCCAAACCCGCTCCGGTAGAACAAACCAACGTGCTGGGACAGCCGGTTGCCAAAAACGGACAAAAAGTTTTGGTGGCCTACTTTTCATGGGGAGGCAACACGCGCAAAGCAGCCCATAAAATTCACGCTTTAACCGGCGGCGATTTGTATGAAATACGCACTGTTAAAGAATATCCGACAGCTTATAAAGCCGCTGTGGCAGATGCGCGCACGGAATTTGAACAAAACCTGCGCCCGGAACTAAAAGGCCCACTGCCTGATTTAAAGCAATATGACGTTATCATTTTAGGCTACCCCATCTGGTTCGGCATTGAGCCGATGGCAGTAAAAACCTTTGTGGAAAGCGCAGATTTAAGCGGAAAAACAATTTTGCCCTTTGCCACCAGCGGCGGCAGCGGCATAACAGAAAGCGTGGCAGATTTACGCCAAACCTTGCCGGCAGGCAATGTTAAAGAAGGACTGCTTGCCAATATCTCCAGTAAAATAGAACCCTGGTTAAAGGACAACGGCATGCTGTAAAAAACAAACTGCATTTCTATCGGATAAAATTCCAACAGAAATGCAGTTTGTTATTTTATTTTAAAATTTGTCAAAAAACGATTTGGTTCCGCACTGCAAACTGCGAGCCGAATAATTTGCCAGCGGAATAAATGTTAAACGCTGCGCTTCCGGGAAAAGATAAAAACCCGTGTACTGATACCCGCTGTATTCCGTAAGCGTCAGCCGCAAAATGCAGGGTGTACCGGAGGTAACGCATTTAAACTGCATATACTGCGATTTTAAACCCTGAAATGTTTTATATTCACCGGCTTCCGTCAGTGTAATGTCATCAAGCTGCGGCGGTAATTGCAGTGGAGTCACATCCACCTGCTGATAAGTAAACTGCGGTGCAACATCAAATTCGGTTATTTCAATAACTTCTTCCGCAGGCGTTCCTTTGGCTTTATCGGCAGGCAGCGTTACATGGCGCGTTGCCGGAGCAGGCGGAGGAAGCTGCTGCTTGCCTGCCAGCGCAGCTTTAAAGACAGCCGCCTGGCTGCCCGGCAGCGAAGCATTAAATGTCATGGCCACAGTATCGCTTGCACCTCTGGCTATCATAGTCCCGGCTGCGGGAAGCCCCTCCAATAAGTCAGCACCGAAAGCGTATGGCACTGCCAGACTGTAATCCGGGCTTTTCTGGTTAACATAATAAGTAAAATCAGTCGGTTTGGTTAAGTACCAGTTTTCCTGCGGTGCTTCTACTTTTACCGTTTTGCGTATAACGCGCGGCTGTTTTGCCGCAGCAGGCTGCTCTTTGGCCTCCTGCGGTTTCACTTCTTCCTGCGGGGCTGGTTTGGCAGTTTCTCCGTCAATATCGTTTTCCTGCGTTTTTTCAGCCTGTTCTGCTGTTTCACGCTCTGCCGGTGCCGTTTCTTTTTGCTGCGCTTGCGGTTCCATGCTGTTTAACTGCGCATTGGCTTCTGCCAGCACATCGGGGGTAATGGCTCCGGGTGCTTGTGTAAGCCCTGCCGCCTGCACACTGCCTGCCAGCAGCAGGCATGCAGTTAAAATACCAATAGTTTTTTTCATAGCTTACTCCTTTACGGCAGTTTTAATAATACCGCCGCCCACAACATATTCGCCGCTGTAAAATACTACGGCCTGACCCGGCGTTACTGCCCGCATCGGCTC
>USHB01000118.1 GCA_900554395.1 uncultured Phascolarctobacterium sp. | reverse complement strand
CGTCATTTTTACGATTTGCCCGATTTTCTGCGTCCGGATGATTTGCTGGTATTTAATGATACCCGCGTTATTCCGGCACGTCTGCACGGCGTAAAAGACACAGGAGCAAAAGCGGAAGTATTTTTGCTTACGCGCCTTAACGCTACCGACTGGGAAGTTTTGGTACGCCCCGGCAAACGCCTGCGTACAGGCGCACAGATAAAATTCAGTGATGATTTAAGCTGCGAAATTGTAGACAATACTGAGTTTGGCGGCCGTATTGCCAGATTTAAGTTTGAAGGCGTGTTTGAGGAGATTTTAGACCGTTTGGGCGAAACGCCTCTGCCGCCGTATATTACCGAACAGCTTGAAGACAAAGAGCGTTACCAGACTGTTTACAGCCGCGATAAAGGCAGTGCTGCCGCACCGACGGCCGGCCTGCATTTTACCAAAGAACTGCTGCAAAAAGTTAAGGATATGGGCTGTGAAGAAGTTTTCGTTACCCTTAACATCGGGCTTGGCACATTCCGCCCCGTAAGCGTGGAAAACATTGAAGACCACATCATGCACAAAGAGTTTTATACAATCACGCCGGAAGCGGCAGAAGCAATTAACAAAGCCAAAGCCGCAGGCAGACGCATTGTAAGCGTTGGCACAACGGCGGTGCGCACGCTGGAAGCAGCGGCAACCGCAGGCAACGGCGTTATTAAACCGGGCGCTGCGTGGACTGATATTTTCATTTATCCCGGTTATAAATTTAAAATGGTAGATGCGTTGGTAACAAACTTCCATTTGCCGCAAAGCACGCTTTTAATGCTTGTTTCTACCTTATCGACACGCGAAATCATGCTTAAAACTTATGAAGAAGCAGTACGTGAAAAGTATCGTTTCTTCTCGTTCGGTGATGCCATGTTCATTACCGACCATTTATAACAGACGGAGGTAAATAATGCACGCTGTTACTTACGAACTGATAAAAGAATGCAGCCGCAGCGGCGCGCGTCTTGGTCGCCTGCATACGCCGCACGGCACGTTTGAAACGCCGATGTTTATGCCGGTCGGCACGCAGGCAACAGTAAAAACCCTGTCGCCCGAAGAACTTTACGATATGGGCAGCCAGGTAATTCTTTCCAATACTTATCATTTGTTTTTACGCCCGGGGCACGAACTTGTAAAAAAAGCCGGCGGGCTGCACAAGTTTATGAATTATAAACGCGGCATGCTTACAGACAGCGGCGGCTTTCAGGTTTTCAGCTTGGGGGCTATCCGCAAAATTAAGGAAGAAGGCGTAACCTTCCGCTCGCATATTGACGGCAGCAAACAGTTTTTGTCGCCGGAGATTGCCACGCAGGTGCAGGAAGCGCTCGGCGCCGATATAGCCATGGCTTTTGACGAATGCATACCTTATCCTGCTGATTACAGCTATGCCAAACAATCTACCGAGCGCACCACGCGCTGGGCTGAACGCTGCTTAAAAGCGCATACGCGCGAAGACCAGTCGATGTTCGGCATTGTGCAGGGCGGCATGTATAAAGATTTGCGCAAAATGAGCGCCGACAGCCTGACGCAGATGGACTTTGCAGGCTACGGCATCGGGTTAAGCGTTGGCGAACCTAAACCGATGATGTACGATATTTTGGGTGAAACAACACTGCATATGCCGAAGGACAAAGCCCGCTACTTAATGGGCGTAGGCACGGCAGACTGCATTATCGAAGGCGTAAACCTCGGCGTCGATATGTTCGACTGCGTGTTCCCGACAAGGGTAGCCCGCAACGGCACGGCAATGGTGCCGGAAGGACGCCTTGTAGTGCGCAATAAAACCTATGCCGAAGATTTCCGCCCGATTGACGAACGCTGTAATTGCTATACCTGCCGCAACTTTTCGCGCGCGTACATCAGGCACCTGTTTAAGGCAGAAGAACTTTTTGCACTGCGCTTGCTGACTATTCACAATCTGCATTTTCTGCTTGACCTTGCAAGGCAGATACGTGTTGCCATTGCCGAAGACCGTTTCCCTGAGTTCCGTGAGGCATATCTGGCCAATTACCGCGGTTAAAAAGCGGGACTTGCTATTTTTGCATAAATAATTTAGAATATTAGATATAAGTAGACACTCGAGGAGGTAAGCGAATGGACGGTATTTTATCTTTCTTTAGCGGCGTGTGGCCCTTTTTAATTTTGGCTTTCATTTTCTGGTGGATGATTGACAGGCCGCATAAAAAAGAAGAAAAGAAAAGACAGCGCATGCTTGAGGCTTTAAAAAGAGGGGATAAAGTGGTTACCGTTGGCGGTATGTACGGCACCATTACCCGTGTAAGCGAAAAGAAAGTAGTCCTCAAAATTTGTGAAAATGTAGAGGTGGAATTCCTCCGCACCGCAATCAGCGCTTATCAGGACCCTGCCAAGCAGGAACTGCTTGAAAAGAAATAATGGATAAAATTCAATTGCGCAAAGAACTTAAATCTTTGCGCAATCGGCTTTCTAAGGAAGATGTGGCGGAAAAAAGCAGTCTTGTCTGCCATAATATTTTAAACAGCGCTGCTTACAAAAACGCTGAAACTGTTTTTGCCTATCTGGCATTTGGCAATGAAGTTAATGTTGATGCTGTTATAGAACATGCTTTGCTAAACGGCAAAACCGTATGCGTGCCGCTTGTTGTTGGGGCGCACGATATGCAGGCAGTTAGGCTCAGTAGCCTTAATGCCGTAACGGAAGGCGCTTACGGCATCCGTACCGCGCAGAAAAACGCTCCCGTTATTGATGAGAGCCAGATTAATTTAGTGCTGGTGCCCGGACTTGGGTTTGATTTAACCGGCGGGCGCATCGGCATGGGCGCAGGCTTTTACGACCGTTTCCTTATAAAGTGCATAAATGCTGTTAAAGCAGGCATTACTTACGATATTTTGCTGCGCAGTAAAATAATCTGCGATGAGCATGACGTAAAAATGGATTATGTCATTACAGAATCGCTGACGGCAAAATGCAGGTAATTAGATAAAAAATAAAGGGGGCAATAATTTTGAGATGGAATGAATTAGGAAAATTCCTCATCATCTCATTGGCTATTATCGGCGGATTCATTATGTATATCAATCCGCTTGCTAATTCCATCAAGCAGGGCCTCGACCTTCAGGGCGGCACGCATGTAGTGCTGCAGGCTGTTGAAACGCCGGAAGCGAAGATTGATGACGATGCTTTAAACAGAACCGTAAAAATTATTGAAAGGCGCGTTAACGAGCTGGGCCTGACCGAGCCTGTAATTCAGCGCCAGGGCAAAGACCGCATTATTGTTGAACTGCCGGGCATTAAAGACCCGGACCAGGCAATTAATATGCTGGGCCGTACCGCCATGCTGGAGTTTAAAGATGTTAACGGCATTACCGTATTAACCGGTAAGGATTTGCGTGATGCACGCGCGCAGATGACCGGCGGCAACCAATCAGTTGTAGGTTTGGAGTTTACCGATGAAGGCGGCGCCAAATTTGCTGATTTGACCGCACGCAACATCGGCCGTCCGATTGCAATTTTGCTTGACGGCGAAGTGCTTACCAGTCCTGTTGTACAGGAAGCTATTACCGGCGGCAAAGCGCAGATTTCTGGTTCGCGCACCATGGAAGAAGCTGAACAGCTGGCAATTTTGCTGCGCAGCGGTTCCCTGCCTGTTAAGATTGAAGTAATGGAAAACCGCACCGTTGGCCCGACTTTAGGCCAGGACTCCAAAGAAAAGAGCGTTGTAGCGTTCTCCGTTGCTATTGTGGGCATTTTTGCCTTTATGCTTTTGTTCTACCGTATTCCGGGCATTGTTGCCGATATCGCATTGCTTTTGTATGTAATGCTCCTGCTGCTGATTATGCGTTACCTTGATGCAACGCTGACGCTGCCGGGCATAGCGGGCATTATACTTTCCATTGCAATGGCGATTGATGCCAACGTACTTATTTTTGAACATTTTAAAGAAGAAGTTGCAGCTGGCAAAACGCTGCGCAGTGCAATGGATAAAGGCTTCTCGCGTGCGTTTGTTACAATTTTCGACTCTAACATCACCACGCTTATTGCTGCCGTAATTCTGTTCTATCTCGGCACCGGCCCAATCAGAGGCTTTGCCGTAACGCTTGGTTTGGGCGTTGTTTTAAGTATGTTTACCGCCATTACCGTAACCAAGTTCTTAATGAACTTTATTCTGGCAAGCAACCTTACCAAAAGCGGTTTCCTTTATGGAGTTAAATATCCCAAAAAGGAGGCGGCTAAATAATGAGATTCCCTATTGTTAAACATTTTAAATATTTCATGGGGCTGACCCTGCTGGTATTGTGTATTGGCATTGTTTCCATTTTTACCCGCGGCTTTAACATGGGTATTGATTTTACCGGCGGCAGTATCGTCGATTTAACCTTTACGCAGGAAGTTACCGTTGCGCAGGTGCGTGATGTTCTTAGCCAGCACGGCATGGGCAACAGTATTATCCAGCTTGAAAACAGTACCGATAACGAAAAATCCAAAAGCGTGCTTATCCGTACCGGTCTGGTAGAAGATGAAGCGCTGCGTGCGGCAATTAACGATATTAAAACGCAGGTTGGCGATTATCAGATTAACCGTATGGAAAATATCGGCGCAACAATCGGTGAAGAACTGATTGAGCAGGCTGCCATGGCAGTTGTGCTTTCATGGCTTTTGATGATTGTGTACATTACCTACCGCTTTGAGTTTAACTTTGCGGTAGCGGCGGTTGCGGCACTGGTTATCGACGTGTTTGTAACCATCAGTTATTTCTCCTTCTTCCAGATGGAACTGGATTCCTCCTTTGTAGCAGCATTGCTGACGGTTGTAGGCTTTTCCATTAACGGTACGGTTGTTATTTTCGACCGTATCCGTGAAAACCTTAAACTGCACCGCCGCAGCGAAGGTTTGGAAGAATTGGTAGAAACCAGCATCTGGCAGTGCATGACGCGTACCGTTTACACGGAATCTACTGCACTCTTTGCTGTACTGGTAATTTTCCTGTACGGCGGCGCAACCATTCATAACTTTATGTTTGCCATGCTGGTAGGCTTTGCAAGCGGCGGTTACACCTCCATTTGCCTTGCAGGTCCGATGTGGATTAAAATGCGCGAACGCAAAAACAACAACCCTGCCGCACCGGCAGAAGCTAAATAATACTTAGCAAAATAAAGCAAAAAGCAGGCTGCAAAGCCTGCTTTTTTTGTATCATTACACATTTTATCTTTTTGTTAGACATTATATGCGCTGCCATAACGGTAGGCGGTTAGCCTTCATTGAAGGAACAGTGTTTCTTCGATAATATAAAATCAAATATGAGGATAGAACAGCAATGCGGAAAAGTGTTGCTGTTTTTTTGTTGCTTTTTTGCGTCTTTGTATAAACGTTATACTTTTTAACTCATACTTTTTCATTCATCTTCATTCTTTTGACTGAGCCAAAGACAACTAATTGAAATATTTTCTTTGCATATACGTTTTCGTTTATTGCGTAC
>USHB01000117.1 GCA_900554395.1 uncultured Phascolarctobacterium sp. | reverse complement strand
CTATCTGCATTACCCGTGAACAGAAAGGCATCGGCCGCGGCCAGGCAACTGCTTTGATTGAAGTAGCCAAAGCGCGTGACGAATATTATAAAGAAACCGGCATTTATGTGCCTATCTGCTCTGACGGCGGTATTGTTTACGATTATCATATGACCCTGGCGCTTGCTATGGGTGCAGATTTCCTGATGCTGGGCCGTTACTTTGCACGTTTTGACGAAAGCCCGACCAATAAAGTAAACATCAACGGCAATTACATGAAAGAATATTGGGGCGAAGGCAGCAACCGTGCCCGCAACTGGCAGCGTTACGATTTGGGCGGTGCTCAGAAACTTTCCTTTGAAGAAGGCGTTGACTCCTATGTTCCGTATGCAGGCAGCCTGAAAGACAACGTAACCCTTACTTTGAATAAAGTACGTTCTACCATGTGCAACTGCGGCGCGCTGAATATTCCTGAACTTCAGGAAAAAGCCAAGATTACTCTGGTATCTGCAACTTCTATTGTTGAAGGCGGCGCACATGACGTAATTCTTAAAGACAATACTATGAATAATTACGTAAAATAATAGATAAAATATGTAAAAGTGCTTTTATGTAATTGACATATTTGTAATCAAAAGGTAAAATTAACAATGTGGCTTTAATTTTAATAGGAAGGTGCTGTTTGATATGAATTTTAGAAAATTAGCTTTGTGCGCTGTTGCCGGCGTAATGGCAGCCTCCATGATTTTTACTGCGGGCTGCGGCGGCGATAAAAGCGATAAAAAAGTATTAAAAGTTGGCATGGAATGTGCTTATGCTCCTTATAACTGGTCTCAGACCACTGATGAGGGCGGCGCTGTAAAAATTGCCGGCAGCAATGAATATGCTTACGGCTATGATGTAATGATGGCTAAAAAACTTGCTGATTCCATGGGCGCTGAACTTGAAATTCAGAAAATTGAATGGGACGGACTTGCACCGGCTGTTGTAAGCGGCAAAATTGATGCAGCTATTGCCGGTATGTCCATTACTTCTGAACGTAAACAGTCTGTTGATTTTACCAAACCGTATTATTATGCAAATGTTGTAGCACTGGTAAAAAAAGACAGCCCGCAAGCAAAGGCAACCAGTGTTGAAGAACTGCGCGGAGCTACCGCTACCAGCCAGCTCAATACCATTTGGTATGACCAGATTGACCAGGTTCCGGAAGTTAACAAACTGCCTGCAATCGACAACGTACCGGGCATGATTGTTGCACTTACCTCCGGCAAATGCAACTTGATTGTAACGGATATTCCGACTGCTAAAGCAGCAGCTTTTGCTAACCCTGAACTTACTGTTCTTCAATTCTCTGAAGAAAAAGGTTTCAAAACTTCTAAAGAAGATGTTGAAATCGGCATTGCTATCAAAAAAGGCAATAAAGAACTTAAAGATGCTATGGATGCTGTACTTGGCAAAATGACTCCTGCCGACTTTGATAAAATGATGGATGAAGCAATCCAGAAACAACCGTTGGCAAAATAATAACCTTAAGTTTGTTTGTTAAGGGGCCGGCACAAGCCGTCCCCTTATTTCCATATTTATTTTATAGTATGAATGACTGAATGTTAGGTGGTAAACTATGGCTACAATGCCCGATTCTTTCTATTCGTGGGTAGTATTTTTACTGCACGAATACAGCGGCGTGCTGCTTGAAGGCGCAGCCGTAACCTTAATGCTGGCACTAGTTGGTACTTTTATAGGCTGCATTATCGGCCTTGCTGTCGGTATCTGTCAGACTATTCCCGAAGACCCTAATGACGGCTATCTTAAACAGACTTTAATTAAGGGATTGAAATCTGTTTTATCTGCTTATGTAGAAATCTTTCGCGGTACACCAATGATAGTACAGGCAATGGTTGTATATTATGGTGCGATGAGCCTGTTTGATATTGATATGTCGGCAATGTTTGCCGGTTTTCTTGTTGTTTCTATCAATACTGGCGCTTATATGGCAGAAACTGTTCGTGGCGGTATTGAATCGATTGATGCCGGCCAGCGTGAAGCTGCAGTGGCTATCGGCATGGACCATTTCCAGACGATGCGCTATGTAGTTTTGCCGCAGGCTTTGCGCAACATTATGCCGCAAATCGGCAACAACCTGATTATCAATATTAAAGATACTTCCGTATTGAATGTAATTTCCGTAACTGAACTTTATTTTGCTTCCAAATCGGCAGCGGGTGTATATTACAGATATTTTGAAATATTCTTCATCACCTGCGTAATTTATTTTGTTATGACTTTTACGGCCTCCCGCATTTTACGCTGGCTGGAAAGCAAAATGGATGGACCGAAAGATTATCAGCTGGTGGAATATGACCCCATGGCTGACCCATGCGGCCATTTTCAGGTAACTAACAAGAAAGGACGGTAACAGAAATGTCAGAAGAAAAAGAATTGCTGTTGTCCGTTCAGGATTTGAAAAAACAGTTTGGCGAACGTGAAATTTTAAAAGGCATCAGTTTTGAAGTTAAAAAGGGCGATGTGGTCTGCATTATCGGGCCTTCAGGCAGCGGCAAATCAACCCTTATCCGCTGTGTAAACTTTTTGGAACAACCTACTGACGGTGTTATTGCTTACCGCGGCAAAAACGTAATGGAAGCCTTTAAAAACCTTGCGCTGTACCGTACAAAAGTAGGCATGGTGTTCCAGCAGTTTAATCTGTTCAACAACATGACTGTTTTAGAAAACTGTATGGTTGGTCAGGTTAAGGTTTTAGGCAAGGATAAAGAAGCGGCGCGCAGCACGGCAATGAAATATCTTGAGCATGTAGGCATGGCAAGTTATATCAATGCTAAACCGCACCAGCTTTCCGGCGGACAGAAACAGCGTGTTGCCATTGCCCGCGCTTTGGCATTGGAACCGGAAGTTTTGCTGATGGATGAGCCTACTTCCGCGCTTGACCCGGAAATGGTTGGCGAAGTTTTGGCAGTAATGAAGGAACTGGCGGACGAAGGCTTAACAATGGTTATTGTAACGCACGAAATGGCGTTTGCACGCGATGTATCTTCGCGAGTAATTTTTATCGACCAGGGCGTTATTGCCGAAGAAAGCAGTCCGGAAGAAATCTTCTCTGCGCCTAAAAATCAGCGTACCAAAGACTTTTTAAACCGTTTTAATTTAGGCAAACAGTAAAAAATATTAAAGGATTTTTCTCCTGCTTGTAGAATTTTACAGCAGGAGATTTTTTATAGAAACCCGAAAGGATTATGGCTATGTTACGAAAATTATTGGCGTTTATCTGTTTTGTTTTGTTTTTAACGGCTTTTAGTATTGCCGGTGCTGCCGGCAGAGGCACTATTTTGTTTGTGCCGCTTGATAACAGGCCGGTGTGCATGGAATATTCCATTAACAGCATGGCTGCTGCCGGCTGGAATGTTGAGACGCCGCCGGAAGAATATCTTGCTTCCAATCATCACAGCGGTGACCCTGATAAACTGTACGCGTGGCTGGCAGAACGTGCTCCGTTGGCCAACGCTGTAATTGTTTCGTCTGATGCAATGCTGTATGGCGGTCTGGTTGATTCGCGTACGCATCATATTGAACGCGAAGTTTTGGAAGCACGTGCGAAACGCCTTGTTAATTTAAAAGATTTGGGCGGAAATCCGCTTGTATATGTATTTTCAACTATTATGCGTTCTCCTAAAGCAAGCGCTGCTCCGGTTGAGCCGCCTTATTATGCTGAATGGGGCAGCAGGCTTTTTCAGCTTGGCGAACTTGAAGACAGGGAAGATTTAAAAGAAATTACCAGGCGCGAACGTAAAGATTTAAAACGCCTGTTAAAAGAGATTCCGCAGGAAGTGCGCGAAGATAATATGAAACGTCGTGCCTTGAACATTGAAATGACGGAACTTTTGCTGCATGGCGTTGAAAGCGGCGACTTTGACTATATGCTTATTGGGCGCGATGATACGGCTCCGTTTTCTCAGGCACATAAGGAAGCACGCAAGATGGATATTCTTGTAAGGGAACTTCCGAAAGAACGTATCCGCTTTTTTGCGGGCGCAGACCAGCTTGGCATGGTATTGCTGAACAGGGCTGCCAACCGTTTGAGTTATGAAATTCCGTTTGTATTTGCCGCTTACGGTGACGGTAAAGGCAAAGATACTATTCCTTCTTATGAAGATGACCCAGTAGATGTTAGTGTAAAAGAACATATTCACGCTGTTGGCGGCTGGCCTACCAAATATCTGCACCGTGCAGATATGGTGCTGCTTGTTAATACGCCTGCCAGCGGAGTAACGCTTGAAGCATCTGCACCGGGTAATAATGGCATTGTTACAGAACAACAGCAGCGCTTTATGCGTAAGCTGGATTATTTTGAAGGTCAGGGCAAGCCTGTTGCCGTTGCCGATGTTGCCTACGGCAATGGTGCTGATAACGCTTTGGTAAAAGAATTGTTTAACAAAGGCAAAGCTTATGATATTGCAGCTTACGGCGGCTGGAACACTGCCGGCAACACTATTGGCTTTGCATTGGCGCAGGGGCTTTTAGCTCCGGAGATGACGGAGGAAGCAAAGGATAACCTGCTTAATATCCGTTATCTGGATGACTGGGCTTATCAGGCAAATGTGCGCATGAAAGTTTCGGCAGAACTTATCTGGCCGAATAAATGGCCTAACAGCGGCTTAAACAGTGAGCAGCTTGTTGCCGCAGAAAATTTGATTACTAAAGAAATTAAAAATACAGCAGCGCCGCTGATGACAGAAAAGACAGTTGATAATTATAAGTTTAATCTGCCTTGGCAGCGCATGTTTGAAGTACGAGTAGCAGAAAAATAACCTTGTTGGATGGTGAGTATGTGAAGTTTGCAGACAAGCTGGTTTTAAAGAGCGGTTTTGTTTTTGATTATACAAATATGTTTGGCGAAGGCAGATTGCAGGAGGAGGATTTGCTGAATCTGGAAGCAGATATGCGCAAAGCTGCTGCTGCCGTTGATGAAATGCGTGCCACTGGTACTGCCTATAATCATCTTTCAAAAGATGGTGAGCCTGAACCTGTTTATTTTACACGTCTGCCGAAAATAAAAAACGGCAACCCCAACACGCCTGTATCGCTGCAAAAACTGAAAGAATTTGGCGATTATCTGCGTACTAATGTTGATGCGGTAGTATTTTTGGGTGTCGGCGGTTCGTATCTTGGCAATAAAGTTTTGTTTGATATCGGAGCCGGGCCGAGTTGGAATGCAATGGGCGAAAAACGCCGCAACGGTTATCCGCGTATTTATTTTTCAGGCAATAATCTGGACGCAGGCCAGTGCGAAGAAATTATGAATGAGCTGCGTTACTGGTCTGTACACGCATGGCCTAAGAAAAAACGCTTTAAGGTTATGCTGGTGCCTATTTCCAAATCCGGTTCAACGCTGGAAACACTGGCTTCATTTATTTATTTTTATGAAGCCTGCAATAAAAGCGTTATGTTTGATACCGAAGTTACTGCCGTTACAGACCGTAATCCGGAGGCAGGTTCGCCGTTGTTTGCATTAGCACAGAAACATGGCTGGCGCTGCTTTGATGTAAAAAACGGCATCGGCGGGCGTT
>USHB01000116.1 GCA_900554395.1 uncultured Phascolarctobacterium sp. | reverse complement strand
GTTATTTAAATCGGGTATTAAATGTTTATCATTAACGGTAATAAAAGTCTGCACCCTGCCGTCGATAAACTTTAATAAATGCGTGCGCCTTTCCGAATCAAGTTCGCTCATAACATCATCCAAAAGCAAAACCGGATATTCTCCAACAGCAATCTTTACATATTCAAGCTGCGCAAGTTTTAATGCCAGCGCCGCACTGCGCTGCTGCCCCTGCGAACCGAATGCTTTAAGCAGCCTGCCGCTGACATAAAAAAATAAATCATCACGGTGCGGCCCTATACTGGTATTGCCGCGTAAAATATCCAGAGCCTGTCTTGCTTTAAGTTCCTGCAAATAAAAAACTTTCCATTCAGCATCTGTTTTATTTTCCTGCTCTAAAATAAAATCATTGCTGCTCTTCAGTCCGTATTTTATATCAAGTTCTTCACCGCTGCCTGCAATGGAAGCATAAATTCCGCTTGCTATATCCAATAATTTTTTCAGCGCTTCAAGCCTTTTTCTGATAATCAAAGCTGCAGAACAAGCAAGTTCCTTATCCCATAAAGCAAGCTGCTCCTTGCCATTGCCTTCATCACGGATTATTTTTAACAATTTATTGCGCTGCAAAAGCAAACGGTTATATTTAACCAGAAGCTCATAGTAAGTTTTATCTGTCTGGGCAATCTGCATATCAAAAAAACGCCGCCGAAGCTGCGGTTCACCCTTAATGAGCTGTAAATCCTCCGGCGAAAACATAACCGTATTTAAAGTTCCGTAATGCTCTTTGGCTTTGATATTTACATTATCAAGCAGCAATTCTTTTTTTATGCGCCCATGCTGTTCATAACGCTTTATTTTAATATCATAATCAGCATCGAAACTTGTAAAATCAACTTTTACGGCAAGTTCACGCCTGCCTTCACCAAAGAGGTCATCTTCCTGTGAAGTGCGGTGAGACATACCGAAGGCAGCATAAAAAACTGCCTCTAGCAAATTAGTCTTTCCCTGCGCATTTTTGCCGTAAAAAATATTAACCATTGAAGGAAACTGCAAGCTGCACTGAGGGTAATTTCTGAAATTATGCAGATAAATCCCGTTAATTTTCATTTGCTACTGTAATTTCGGCAACGCCTTTTACTTCAACCTTATCTCCGGCATAAACTTTTTTGCGTTTCTCACTGACAGGCTGACCATTAAGTTTTACAAAGCCTGCTTCAATTAGTTCATGCGCCTGCCCGCCGCTCATTACTACATTGGCATATTTTAAAAGATTGGTTAAAGTGATATATTCCGTTTCAATTTGTACTGTAAATTTTTCCATTTTAGAACACAACCCTTACCGGAGTAACAATATAAATATAATTTTCTTCGCCAACAGGTTTAATGCAAACCGGGCTTAAAGAATTATTAAGTTCCATAACGGCTTCTTCATCCGACAAGTTTTTCAAAATATCGAGAATATATTTGGAATTAAAGGCAACATTCAAAGTATCGCCTTCGGTACGGCACTGAATATCTTCACGTCCTTTGCCGACATCAGGACTGCTGGAACTTACAACTATTTCAGTATCGCCAACGCTTACTTTAATAATGCTGTAATCGCCATCGCTTGAAAACAACGCAACCCTTTCAACAGCACCGGCCAGTTCTTTAACGTTAAATCTTGTTTTTGTATTGAAAGAAGGCGGAATTACACGTCTGTAATCTGGGAATTTGCCTTCAATAAGCCTGGAAACAATTATTACCTGGTCAATTACAACCATAATCTGGTTATTTAAAAGCGAAATTTTAATCTCCTGAGGCAAATCGCTGTTCAGATTTCGGGCAATTTCGGCCAGTACGCGCGCCGGAATGATAATCGACATATCTTCATCAGCATCATAAGGCATGCTCTTAATGGCAAGCCTGTGTGTATTGGTGCCGACAAAGGTAATTTTTCCGTCAGTTATTTCAACAAGAATACCTGTGAAAAGAGGCCTTGCTTCATCAGTTGAGCAGGAAAAAATAGTCTTTTTAATAAGTTCTTTAATTTTTTCATCTTCAAGTACAATCTGTTTTTCAGGATTAAATTCCGGAAATTTCGGATAATCATCTTCATTCATCAAAAGAAGCTGAAAATCTGATTTGGCAGATTGTACAGTAATGGTTCTTTCTTCTTTGTTTTTAGTAATGGTAACGGTTTCGCCAGGCAGTTTGCGCATCAGTTCTGCAAAATGTTTGGCAGAAACAACAATTTCACCGTTAACTTCCGTATTACTTTCTACGGTGCAGGAAATTGCCATGTTTAAATCCATAGCTTGTACATAAAGGAGGTTTTCAGCGGCAATGATATGGATGCCGGAAAAAATCGGCGCAGTAGGTTTAGAAGAAATTGCACGCTGTACGGTTTGAATTGCTTTGTTCAGGCTTGTTGTTGAGCAGGTAAATTTCATGTTATGCATACCTCCGTTATTTTATAATCACTATATTAAATTTAAATAATTAGTAGTAGTGGTAGTAGTAAGTGTGGAAATGTTGAAAATATAAAAATAAGCGATAAAATCAATTAAAACAGCATGTTTATAATGTGTGGAAAACTGTTCATAACTTTTAACATTTTTAACTTTTTGGAAACCTCTAAATTATTTTAACATGTTATCAACAGGTTTTAACACATTTTCCACAGAAAATTGTGGAAAACTATTGGTTTAATTGTTCTGTCAGATAAATTATGGCTTTTTCTATGGATGGGTCTTTCTTGCGCTGGGCATTAATTTTGTCATAAGCATGGATAACGGTACTATGATCGCGCCCTCCATAAATTTCGCCGATACGCGGATAAGAAAGGTCTATCAGTTCGCGGCAAAGATACATAGCAATATGTCTTGCCGTTGCAATATTCTGAGTACGTTTTTTGGTAAGCAGTTCTTCCGGCTTAATTTTAAAATAGGAAGCAGTTGCCTGATTTATGGCTTCGAAAGTAATTTGCTTACTTTGAACGATGGCACCCATTTCATTCAGAATATTTTTGGCAAGTTCTATGGTAATGGGGATTTTCATTATTCCGGCATAGGCAACTATTTTGGTATATGCGCCTTCAATTTCCCTGATGTTTGTGGTAATGCTTGATGCAACCAGCGTTATTACGTCATGGGGAATTTCAATGCCTTCAAGTTCTGCTTTTTTGCGCAAAATAGCAATTCTCGTTTCCAGATCAGGAGATTGGATATCTGCCATAAGGCCGCATTCAAAGCGGGAACGCAGGCGGTCTTCGATATTTTTTATATGTTTGGGCAGCCTGTCGCTGGAAATGATAATCTGTTTATTTTCTTCGTAAAGGGCGTTAAAAGTATGGAAGAATTCTTCCAGCGTTCTTTCCCTTTTTTCCAAAAATTGAATATCGTCAATGATAAGGCAGTCTATTTTGCGGTATTTATTTTTGAAATTTTCCATTGTTCTTTTTTCAATGGAAGTAACAATTTCGTTCAGAAACTTTTCACTGGAAATATAAAGAACTTTGGCGTTAGGCTGATTCTTTTTAATCTGATTGCCGATGGCATGCATTAAATGCGTTTTGCCAAGGCCAACGCCGCCGTAAATAAAAAACGGGTTGTAGGCAATGCCAGGTTTGGCGGCAACTGCCTGAGCTGCGGCATAAGCAAAACGGTTGGAATTGCCTATTACGAAAGTATCAAATGTATATTTTGAATTAAGATTGCTTGGAAATTGTTCTTCAAAAAGTGCTGTCTGCACATAACTGCCGGATATTTCAACAGGTTTTGGTTCTTTTAACGGTTCTTTTTTTTCAGGCTGAGGAGGTAAAGCTTCTTTTTGTACTGTACTTTCTTTAACAGCAGGAGGAGCCTGAAAATCAAGATTTTCTATCTGTAAGCTGAATTCTTTTCCGGTAATTTCGGCAAGCAGGTTTTCAATAATGGTTTTATAGTTTTCTTCAAGCCATTTTTTTAAGAAATTGTTATTGACGCCAATTAAAAAAACCGAATCAGATGCCGATAAAGGCACTGCCGGACTGATGATGGTGTTGTAAACTGTTTCGCTGACAGAATTTTTAAGCCGCTGAAGCAGTTGTTCCCATATTTCCGAGACATTATAGGGATTCATTAGCCGTATTCCTTTCTGCTGAATTGTTGTAAGCCGCTGCTGATTTTTATAATTTGTCTGTCAATATATTTTAACAAAATTGTAATTTATTATCAATCGCTTTGTTTTTTAAGAAGATTTTAGCCAAAAAACAGTTCTAAAAGGGAAAAACAAGAAAAAACTTGCTTTTAAAGCATTCTTTATTCTTGACACTGAACGGAGTATCTAATATAATTTTATCAGCTATCAATTCAATTAAAATAGAGAATTTGATAAAACTGTCAAGAGTAAGGAGGTAGCAGTTCATGAAGCGTACTTTTCAACCGAATAACCTTAGAAGGAAAAGAACCCATGGTTTCAGAGAAAGAATGAAAACTTTGGGCGGACGTCAGGTTTTAAAAAGAAGACGTGCAAGAGGCAGAAAGAAATTGTCTGCATAATATTATAAATAGGCCGCTCAAACGGCCTATTTTTTCAATGCGGGCAGGTGTGTATGCATAATTTGAAAACAGACAGGGATTTTTCTTTCAAAAAAGAAAACAGAATTAAATCGAAAAATGCTTTTCAGATTGTTTACAAGACAGGCCGGTCGGTTGTCGATTCGATGTCTGTAATGTATGTATTGCCTAATGATGAAAAAAATATAAAAATCGGTTTTGCAGTTGGTAAAAAAATGGGCAGCGCCGCTGTGCGCAACAGGGTTAAGCGTCTGATGCGCGAGGTTTTCCGTCATAGAAGGGAAGAACTTAAAGATTCGGTGCAGATTATCTGGGTAGCCCGTAAAAAACTGGTAGAAGCCGATATTTATACTTATGACAGGATTTTTATGCGTTTAGCTAAAAGGGCAGGCTTGTTAAAGTAAAGGTGAGAATATGAAAACGGTTATTATTTTGTTAATCCGTTTTTATCAGATAGTTATTTCGCCGATGTTTCCTCCAAGGTGCCGGTTTTACCCGACATGTTCCCAGTATGCTCTGGAAGCAGTACAGAAAAAGGGTGCAGTTAAGGGGAGCTGGCTGGCATTAAAGCGTATTTTAAAGTGCCATCCTTTTCATCCGGGAGGATATGACCCAGTTGATTAAACTTGAAACTTATGTATTTTAAAATACATATACTTAAACAGGGAGTTGAAAAATTTGGATTTTTTAAGCAGCATTGTTCAGGAAGCCATTACTATTCTTTATAATATCAGTGCTTCCTTTGGCTTTGCCAACTATGGCTTTGCCATTATTCTTTTAACCGTTATTGTTAAAATGGTTACTTATCCTTTAACAAAAAAACAGATTGAATCCATGAAGGCTATGCAGCGTTTGCAGCCTAAAATGAAAGCCATTCAGGAAAAATATAAAGGCGATAAAATGAAGGCCAATGAAGCTCTTGCCCAGCTTTATAAAACTGAAGGCGTTAATCCGCTGGCCGGCTGCCTGCCTTTATTAATCCAAATGCCGATATTGATTGGTATTTTCTACGGCATCCGTGATTTCCAGTATCAGGGTTCTCCTCTGTTTATGGGTCTTGATATTTCCAAAA
>USHB01000115.1 GCA_900554395.1 uncultured Phascolarctobacterium sp. | reverse complement strand
CGGCACCGCAGATATAGTGGTAAGCCAGGCAGAAATTGATGCGCTGCGCCATGAACTTGGTTTGGATAAACCGTTCTTTTTCCAGTATCTGGATTGGCTGGGACGCGCTGTGCAGGGTAATTTCGGTTTTTCGTACATGGTTAAAAAGCCTGTTGTAGAAGAATTAATGCATACATTGCCTGCAACAGTTATTCTGGCAGCAGCCTCTACGGTATTCATGCTGATAGTTTCCATTCCAGCAGGTATTTACAGTGCAGTTAAACGCAACAGCGTATTTGATTATATTGTGCGCGGGCTGACCTTTATTGGCGTATCGGTTCCTAACTTCTGGATGGGCCTGATGCTGCTGTGGATATTCGGCTTAAAACTTCGTCTTGCGCCGATTGTTGGCGGCAGAGTAAGCGCAGAAACGCTGGTTTTGCCAGCCATGACCCTTGGCATTGTAATGGCGGCCAAATTTACAAGGCAGGTGCGCACAGCGGTTTTGGAAGAGTTGAACCAGGATTATGTTGTAGGCGCGCGTGCCCGCGGCATGAGCGAAAGCCATATTTTATGGAAAGAAGTTCTGCCTAATGCCATGCTGCCGCTGATTACGCTTTTGGGGTTATCGTTTGGCAACCTTTTGGGTGGTGCGGCTGTTGTAGAAATTGTTTTTTCGTGGCCGGGGCTTGGCTATCTTGCTGTACAGTCCATTATCTACCGCGATTTTCAGTTAGTGCAGGGCATTGTGCTGTGGATTGCACTGATGTATATGATAATAAACCTTATTATAGACGCGTCTTACAACCGGTTGGACCCGCGTTTGAGAAAGGCAGGGAAGTAAATGAATACATTGCTTAATGGTTTAAAAACCAACCGTGCCTTTGCGGCGACGAGTTTTTTGGTACTGCTTTTAATTGCGCTGGCGCTGGCGGCGCCGTTAATTGCGCCGTATGACCCACTGGCGGCTACAATGCAGAACGCATATTTGCCGCCGTCTGCGGAGCATCTTTTCGGCACTGATAAATTAGGCCGTGACAATTTCAGCCGTATTTTATATGGTGCAGCGTATTCTTTAAGCAGTGTGCTGATATTAGTAACAATTATTTTTACAGTTGGCACCACGCTCGGCGTGGTTGCCGGTTATTACGGCGGTAAAGTTGATATTGTCATCATGCGCATTGCCGATATGATGATTTCCTTCCCGGGCATGATTCTGGCGATTGCCATTGCCGGTATTTTGGGCGGCAGCCTTGTTAACGCCATTATAGCCTTAACGATTGTAACCTGGACCAAATATGCACGCCTTGCGCGCAGCATGGTGCTGAAAATTAAAAAACGCGATTATGTGGAGGCTGCCGTCGTTAACGGCGGTACATCGCTGCATATTCTGTGGCAGCATATTCTGCCCAACATTCTGCCGCTGATGGTTATTACTGCGGCGGCTGATATCGGCGCTATGATGATGGAACTGGCAGGGCTTTCATTTCTGGGCTTCGGCTCGCAGCCGCCTGCTCCTGAATGGGGCCTGATGCTTAACGAAGGTCGCCAGCAGCTGCAAACTGCGCCGTGGCTGATGATTTTCCCGGGCCTTGCGATTTTTATAACAGTAGTAATTTTTAACCTTTGGGGCGATGCGCTGCGTGATGTGCTCGACCCGCGTCAGGAAGAATAAAGAGTCTGTTTATCAGGCAGAATACTGAAAGGAAGATGATTTATGAACAAAACCTTAAAACTTACGGCAGCGCTTGCCATGGCAGGCCTGATGGCATTTGCAGCGGCAGGCTGCGGCGGTGATGACAGTGCCAAAAGCGGCGCTGCAAGCGATACCCTGAAATTTGGCGTTACCAACTTTGCCGACAGCCTTGAACCTACCGACAACTATTTTGGCTGGGTTGTAATGCGTTACGGCCTTGGCGAATGCCTGGTTAAGTTTGATAAACAGATGAAATCTACTCCGTGGCTTGCCGAAAGCTGGAGCGTCAGCGACGATAAGCTGACATGGACTTTTAAAATCAATGATAAGGCAGTGTTCAGCAACGGCAATAAAGTTACCGGCGAAGCCGTAAAAAAATCTATTGAGCGTACTTTTGAAAAAACACCGCGCGCGCGTGCCATGTTTGAATATGACAGCATCAGCGCCGACGGGCAGAATGTAATGATTACCACTAAAACACCGGTGGCAACACTGCCGGGTATGCTGGGCGACCCGCTGTTCATTATTATTGATACCAGCGTAACAGACCGCGATTATGCAAAACAGGGGCCTATCTGCACCGGTCCGTATATAGTTAAGGAATATAGCAAGTCTAAAGCATTGATGGAAGCTAACCCCAATTACTGGGATGGCGAAGTTCCTTACCAGCATGTTGAAATTCCGACCATTGACGACCCGAACACCCGTGCCATGGCTCTGCAAAGCGGAGAAATTGATATGGCAATCAATATTGCCCCCGGCGATTTGCAGCTCTTTCAGGATAAAGATAAATTCAATATCAGCACCATTGCTTCGCTGCGCGATGTACTTGCGCGCCTGAATGTAAAAGAAGGCGAACCGATGTCCGACAAGCGCGTGCGCCAGGCACTGCTTTCGGCGCTGGACCGCGAAACATACTGCAAAGTGCTGCTTAAAGATACCTTTGTGCCGGGCGGTCCGTATCTGCCGCCTTCCGTTGATTACGGTTTTGACGGACTGAAAGCGATGGACGAAAACCAGTACAATGTAGAACGTGCTAAAAAACTTCTGGCGGAAGCCGGTTGGAAAGACACCAACAGCGACGGTTATGTTGATAAAGACGGCAAAAATCTTGAACTGGACTTCATTTTTTACAGCGGGCGTGCTGAACTGCCACTGTTTGCAGAAGCCACTCAGTCTGATGCTAAGAAAGTCGGCATTAAAATTAACCTGAAAAACGTGGATTATAACGTGCTGGACGGTATTGGCACCCGTGGTGAATATGACCTTTTAATTTCCAACGTTCTCGCGCTTCAGGCGGGCGACCCGGAAGTATTCCTCAATATGTATCTTAAAACCAACAATAACGGCAGCAATCCGCAGAACGGCAGCGGTTACAGCAATCCGGAATTTGATGTGCTGAGCGACAGCCTGGCAATGGAGTTTGACCCTGCCAAACGCCGCGAACTGGCAATTGAAATGCAGAAAATCATCCTTGACGATGCTGCTTCCTTAGTATTCGGCTATCCGCAGACTAATATGGTAAGCAATAAATCCGTTGCTGATGCGGAAATTTTGCCCTGCGACTACTACTGGCTGACCAAGGACATTAAACCCGCCAAATAATTACGCAGCAAGGAAGGGATTAAGTTAATGCTTCTTGATGTAAAAAATTTAGACATCAGTTACGGTGACAGGCTCACCGTAAGCGGTGTCAGCTTACAACTGGATAAAGGCGAAATTATGTCGATAGTGGGCGAATCGGGCAGCGGCAAAACTACGGTTATCCGTGCTATAATGGGCTGTTTGCCCGGGCGCGGGTGCGTTACTGGCGGCAGCATTACCTTTGATGGGCGCGACCTGCTGAAAAATACGCCTGCTGAATGGCGAAAAATGTGCGGCAGCGAAATGTCGATGATATTTCAGGACTGCGGCAATATGATAAACCCCATCCGCCGCATTGGCGAGCAGTTTATTGATTATATTTTAACGCACGCGCCAGAGACATCGCGGCAGGATGCTTATGACATGGCGGTTAAAATGCTGACGGATGTGCGCCTGCCCAATGCCGATAATGTAATGCAGAGCTATCCGTTTGAGCTTTCTGGCGGTATGCGCCAGCGTGTTGGCATAGCCATGGCTATGGTTTTTAGGCCTAAACTGCTTTTGGCAGATGAGCCTACAAGCGCGCTTGATGTTACAACGCAGGCGCAGATTATAAGGCAGATTGTTGATATCAGAAATGAGTTTGGCGTGGCCGTAATTATGGTTACGCATAATCTTGGCGTGGCTTCTTACATTTCCAACAAACTGATGGTAATGAAGCATGGACGGGTAGTGGAAAGCGGCAGGCGTGAAGTTATCGCCAGTCCGCAGGATGACTACACTAAAGAACTTTTGGCTGCCGTGCCTGTATTGGGGGATAAAAAGTATTATGAGCGTTAATCAGCCTCCTGTAATCTTAGAAATTAAAAATCTGACCAAAAAGTTTGCGGCAGAAGGCGGCAGATTTTTAACCGCTTGTGATAATATCACTCTTAATGCTTATGAAGGGCAGACTTTAGGCATCATAGGTGAATCCGGATGCGGCAAAAGCACTCTGGTGCGTACTATTCTGCAAATACATCCTGCAACAAGCGGGGAAGTAATTTTTGAAGGCAAGGATATTTTGAAACTGCGCGGCGAAGCTGCCCGCCAGAACCTCCGCAAAATACAAATGGTGTTTCAAGACCCATTAGCGGCGTTTAACCCTAAAATGAAGGTTAAGGAAATTGTTTGCGAGCCGCTTTTGAATTTTGGTTTGATTAAGAAAAGTGAAATTGATGCCAAAGCGGCAGAACTGCTGCGTATGGTAGAACTGCCGGAAGATTTTAAAGACCGTTACCCGCATAACATGAGCGGCGGGCAGCGGCAGCGCCTTGGCATTGCTCGTGCGCTGGCGCTTGAGCCTAAAATTGTGGTGTGCGATGAAGCAACAAGCGCGCTTGATGTATCTGTGCAGGAAAAAATATGCGAGCTGCTTGTGCGGCTGCAGAAGGAAAAAGGCATAACCTATCTGTTCATTTGCCATGATATTGGATTGGTAGATTTGATGTGCCATCAGATTGCCGTAATGTATTTGGGCAATATAGTGGAATATATCGGCGGCGGGCGGCGTATTGCCAGCGATGGCATGCACCCGTATACAAAAGCGCTGATGAAATCTGTGTTTAAAGTTGATTTTAAACCGGGTGAAAAAATTGAGCCGTTGGAAAGCGATATACCAAGCCCGCTGGATTTACCACAGGGTTGTCCTTTCCAAAGCCGCTGCGAATACTGCATGGAAGTTTGCAGGCAGCAGAAACCTCAGCTAAAAGAAGTTGCTTCCGGACATTTTGTTGCCTGCCATTTAGTCAGCGGAAATCTTTAAGCTAATGTAAAAACTAAATAAAAAACACAAAAAACCGTTTTTTACAACGGTTTTTTTGTTATAATTAATTATATATGTAATAAAAATTTTGTTGGCAAAGGTGATGTCGGATGGATAAATACATTATGGCACTGGATTTAGGGACAACCAGCTGCCGCTGCATTATATTTGATAAAAACGGACGTATTTGCAGTGCGGCGCAAAAGGAGTTTACCCAGTATTTTCCGCAGCCCGGCTGGGTTGAGCATGAAGCAGAGGAAATTTGGGCAACCCAAACCGGCCTTATGTATGAAGCAATGAGTAAAATTGATATTACAATTAACGAAATTGCCGGCATTGGCATTACCAATCAGCGTGAAACTACGGTTTTATGGGATAAAGAAACAGGACGCCCGGTACATAAAGCGATTGTATGGCAGTGCCGCCGCACGGCAGGCTATTGCGATGAACTGAAAAAACTTGGCATGGCAGAATTTTTCCGCAGTAAAACAGGACTGGTGCTGGATGCTTATTTTTCAGCGACCAAGCTGCGCTGGCTGCTTGATAATGTTTCGGGCGCACGCGAACGTGCGGAAAAAGGTGAACTGCTTTTCG
>USHB01000114.1 GCA_900554395.1 uncultured Phascolarctobacterium sp. | reverse complement strand
GTAATGCAGGATGGCGACGTTGTAGAGTTCCGCTTTAACGTATAATAAAATATTTGCTGTTTACAAAATTAAGCAGGCAGTGTTTAGTGCACTGCCTGTTTTTTATTGCAGTATCAAAATAAAAAGCCGTAGTTATTTGCGGCAAACATAAATAAAAACACCCGCGCTTTAACAGCACGGGTGCTAATTTTTTATGAGGTTTTAACTTTTATTACAGAGCAGCGGGAATGTCGCCGTCTTCAGAAAGTTTGCCTTTGAGGTCATGGTCAACCATTGCGCATACGCATGCATCGGACCATACGTTTTCAGCGGTTTCAATCATGTCGATAATGGTGTAAATCGGCAGGATGATACCCATTAAACCAATCGGTGCGCCAATGCCTGCCATCAAAGAGAGGGTCAGGAAGTAGCAGCCCATCGGTACGCCTGCGTTGCCGACAGCGGCAAGAACAGCGATGCAAACCCAGGTCAGCATGGTGGTCATGGTCAGTTCAAAACCGGCATTCTGCATGATGAACAGAGAGGTTACCAGAATGAAAGCTGCGCAGCCGTTCATGTTGATGGTGGTGCAAATCGGCAGTACGAAGCGGGAAACTTTCGGATTGCATTTCAGGTTTTCTTCGGAGCAGGCCAGGGTTACAGGCAGGGTGCCGGCAGAGCTCTTGGTAAAGAGTGCAACTGCAATGGCCTGAGCCATCTGGCGCATAACGTAAATCGGGTTAAGACCGCGCAGAACAAGGATAATCGGCAGAACGATGAAGAACTGGATAGCGTTGCCGAGCATTACAACAGCGGTGTATTTGCCGAGCGCGCCAACGATAACGCCTGCTTCAATCTGTGCGGAAAGCTGTGCTGCAAAAGCTACGATGCCAATCGGCAGAACGTAGAGGATAGCACGGATAAGGGTAAAGGCAATTTCCTGAACGCCCTGAATAACTTTCAGGATAGCTTCGCGGTTTTCGGTTCTGGGCATGAAAGCCAGTGCCAGACCAACAGCAGCGGCGATAAGCATAACGGAAAGTACGTTGCCGCTGAGGAACGGAGCCAGTACGTTGTTCGGGATAACGCCGAGAATATGGTCATAGTAGCTGAGAGCTGCTACGCTCTGGCCTTTAACAACTTCGGAGCCTGCGTTAACAATATCTGCGGGCAGGTTTTCCGGGGCAATGTACAGGTACAGCCCAAGACCGATAAATGCTGCGAGGAAGGTGGTAAGCAAAGTGTAAACAACTGCATGAGCAAAAATAATACCGGTTTCTTTGTTACCGCCGAGTGCAGCCAGCGTTGTAATAACTGCCAGTGCGATGGTAGGAACTGCAATGAACTGGAACAGGCGGGTGAATACGGTTGCTACGAAGTTAAAGAATTCGTTGAGCGCCGGAATACCCATCCAACCTAAAACAGCGCCGACAATCAAAGCTGCAAACCACAGAATAAACTGGCCGTTATTGGATTTGGCTTTGCTTTCGCGTATTGCGGCTTCCGCTGTTTCTTCACATTAACTTTCTTTTTTTCGTCAGTCATGTGAGATACCTCTTTTCTTTTTAGAATTTTGCAAAGCAATGTTTAGCCACTGCCGTTGCTTTGCCTTATACGATTAATTATACCATATAATGGCATAATAGCAAGGAAAAAGTATACACTAATTGCATTATACTATAATTTTGGCAGAAAATTCTAAATTTCATTATTAATAAAGTGATAAAATTTTATAAAAATATCAATACCTGTTTTTTCTGTTAAATATGATATAATTAAACTATCTTACAAATGAGATGACGGCGATGAAAAAATTTTTATTAAGCCTTACAGCGCTTTGCACTCTGCTTGTTTTTAACGCAGTATCCGCACTGGCGGCAGAATTCGGGCCCGGCCAGCGCACTATTGAACTTTTGGGCGGCGCTTTAAACAGCGATAAACATCCAGTGCATCTGGTTGTACAGCAAACCATTGATATGAAGGATGTGCTGGAACCCGATGCCTACGCTAAACTGACAGCAGCGCAGAAAGTGCATTACATCCGCACGGAATATAATGAAATGAACGGCGTTAACGCCGAGCGCAGCATTACAACAGACGGCGAAGGAAAAATAGTGCGTGATTATGCAAGTTTTGCCAAAGGCGGGCGCTGGTATTTTATTGATTATGTTAACAAAACCTATGATGAGCTGCCTGATTTGCCGGGCATGAGCCTGCCCTTTGCCGAAACGCTGGTAAGCTGGTTTAATGAGCGCCCGCAAAGCGGCAATGACAGCCTCAGCGGTGATGATTATGACATGATGACGCAGGGCGAGCGGGTAATGTACTTTTATTTTGCCAAAGGTACTGACGATTGGAAAGGTTATGAAGTAAACACTCTGCCGCGTTTTAATGTGGTGGAAATCAGCAATACCGTAGATGCTGAAACGGCCTTTGCCCTGCCGCCGGCAGACTTTACACGCAAAGCCAACGAACAGATGCGCAGCTATGCTGCCAAACTTATGCAGAACAGATAACGGAGCCGAATCATGAAATTATTAAAAACTTGTCTGCTGGGCATTTTTACAGTTTGTCTGCTGCTTTTTGGCACACAATCCGCATTGGCGGAAGAAATTGAAGGCGTAGAACCGGGCAATGCCTACATACCTGAAGATACGGTTATAAACTTGGTGCTGCTCGATAAACTTGACAGCAATGTCAATAAAAAAGGCGATACGGTTAATTTTGAACTGAAGGATGACCTGGCGGTGGAAAACATAGTTATCTTACCTAAAGGCACCAAGTTCAGCGGTGTTATACGTAAAGCACACGGCAGCCGTATTTTTAACCAAAGCGCGGTTATCCGCATCCGTTTGGATGATGTGCTTTTACCCAACGGCAAGCCCGTTACGTTTAAGCAGGACGTAAAAATAAAAGGCGGCATAAATTACGCCAATATGGCAATAGGTACGGCTATTGGCTTTGTGGTGCCGCTTTCCGGGATGTTTTTTAAAGGCAGGGAAATTGACTGCCCGCCCGGTACAATTATTGATTATGAACTTAAAGATAATGTTGATTTAGGGCTTACTAAAATGGATTTGGTAGAAATGAAAAGCCTTGAACGTGCGCAGAACGCCGCAGCATAAAAAGAAACCGGTAGGGTGTACCCTGCCGGTTTTTGTATAAAGTATAAAAGCAAAATAAAAAATCCTGCTTGAAAAAGCAGGATTTTTTGATTTATGGTGCCTCAGCACAGAATCGAACTGTGGACACAAGGATTTTCAGTCCTTTGCTCTACCAACTGAGCTACCGAGGCATAATGGCGACCCGGATGGGACTCGAACCCACGACCTCCGCCGTGACAGGGCGGCATTCTAACCAACTGAACCACCGGGCCGTATTAAATTAAGGTATGGTGGGCGCTAACGGGATCGAACCGCTGACATTCTGCTTGTAAGGCAGACGCTCTCCCAGCTGAGCTAAGCGCCCGAATGGTGACCGGTGGGGGAATCGAACCCCCGATACCGCCGTGAAAGGGCGGTGTCTTAACCGCTTGACCAACCGGCCATTGGCTCCCCGAGTAGGACTCGAACCTACGACGCCCTGATTAACAGTCAGGTGTTCTACCGGCTGAACTATCGGGGAATTTCTCTGTGGTGCTGACCACATATGCTATTATACGGTTTTAACGCCTTCTTGTCAACACTTTTTTAAAAAATTTTTAAAAATTTTTTAAAGCAATTTTTACGACGATTTTCTGCACCTCGCTATGCCCATTTCCGGCATCGCATCCGGGGCGGTGCAGCTCCCACGGAAACAGCACTGCAAAGTCTCCCGCGTTTAAAACAACGGCATCTTTTTCGGTTATATTTTCAAAAAAGAGCAGGTCGCGTTCAGCAGCATAATCTTCAACAACTTTTACATCTTCCGTGCGCGGAGCAAAATAAATTTTTTCCGTACCTTTGCCAAGATACTGCACATCAATATATTTATTATGCGCTTCCGGCTTTTTGGTGCTGCGGTCTGCCGTAGTATAATTTTCTACATTGGCATACATTTTATCGCCGTCAAGTTCATATCTTCCGTCAGGCACTTTGCTGAAATCTGTTGCCGCCAAATATTCAAGTGCCTTTTGCAGTTCTTCGCTTACATAAGGCAGCAGTTTTTCAATATCGCTTTTATGTCCGAAAATCATGTTATCAGCCCTCTCTTGTTAAATATTTGTTATATTCTGCGCCGCCGTTAAAAATCCTTTGCAAAAAGCTGCCGTTTACGATAAAATTGTGCATATCGCTATTTTTAAAGAGAGGATTTAACCGTGAGTTATTTAAATGTTACCAATGTATCTCATTCTTTTGGCGGACGCCAGATTTTAGAAAACGTTTCTTTCAAGCTGATGCGCGGCGAGCATGTTGGCCTTGTCGGCGCTAACGGCGAAGGCAAATCTACTTTTTTAAATATTGTTACCGGCCATACGCTGCCGGATGAAGGTAAGGTTGAATGGCCCGGCAAAGTTACTGTCGGCTACCTTGACCAGCAAAGCACTTTACAAAAAGGCATGACTATCCGCGAAGTTTTGCGCACCGCCTTTGACGATATGTACAAAATGGAAGCGGAAATGCTGGAACTGTATGAAAAAATGGGCGACGCTTCCCCGGAAGAAATGGATAAAATGATGGAAACCGTTGGCGAAATACAGACCGAACTTGAACACGGCGGTTTTTATTCGCTGGACAGCAAAATCGAAGAAACCGCCAACGGACTTGGCCTTGGCAGCATCGGGCTTGACCGCGACGTTTCTGAACTCAGTGGCGGCCAGCGCAGCAAAGTTCTTTTAACCAAACTGCTTTTGCAGAATTCTTCCATTTTACTTTTGGACGAACCGACCAACTATCTTGATGTTGAACACATTGAGTGGCTGACAAAATTTTTGCAAAACTACGAAAACGCTTTTATTTTAATCAGCCATGACATCAGCTTTTTAAATAAAGTAGTTAATGTAATTTATCATCTGGAAAACTGTGAACTTACGCGTTACACCGGCAACTATGATAAATTCCAGGAAATGTACGCCATTTATAAAGCGCAGAAAGAAGCCGCTTACGAACGCCAGCAGCAGGAAGTTGCCAAACTGGAAGACTTTATTGCCCGCAACAAAGCGCGCGTTGCTACCACCAATATGGCCAAAAGCCGCCAGAAAAAACTTGATAAAATGGATATGATTGAAAAACCGCGCGAAAAACCAAAAGCTCACTTCCAGTTTAAAGAAGCGCGCACGCCGAGCCGCTACCTTGCCGTTGCCGAAGATTTGGTACTGGGTTATGATACGCCGCTTACCCGCCCTGTCAGCTTTAAAATTGAATGCGGACAGAAAATTGCCATCCGCGGCGTAAACGGTTTGGGCAAAACCACGCTTTTAAAAACCATTTTGGGCATCATTCCGCCCATCAGTGGAAAAATTGAACTGGGACAGTTTTTAGAGCCCGGCTATTTTGAACAGGAAGAACGCGACAAAAACGAAAACACGGCACTTGAAGACGTGTGGAACGCCTACCCCGGCATGACCAACTATGAAGTGCGTGCCGCACTTGCAGCCTGCGGACTGACCAACGAACACATTACCAGCAAGGTATTTGTTTTAAGCGGCGGCGAAGCTGCCAAAGTGCGCCTGTGCAAGCTGATGCTGAAAAACGTAAACTGGCTGGT
>USHB01000113.1 GCA_900554395.1 uncultured Phascolarctobacterium sp. | reverse complement strand
ATATTGCGTAAATAAAAAAGCACCACACAAAAGTGTGGTGCTTTTTTATTTACTGATTATGCTTTTAAACTTGCAATGGCAGCAGCAGTATCTTCTGCGCCATAAACATAACTGCCAGCAACTAAAATGTTGGCTCCGGCTTCTCGTACAATTTTGCCCGTTTTGGCATTAATACCGCCATCAACCTGTATATCGCACTTTAAGCCTTTTTCATCAATCATTTTGCGCAGGGCGGCAATTTTAGGCACTACGCTTTCTATAAATTTCTGTCCGCCAAAGCCAGGGTTTACCGTCATTAAAAGAATCATGTCAGCATCGCCCAAAATTTCCTGCACCATACATAACGGTGTTGCAGGGTTAAGGGCCACACCGGCTTTTACACCCTTGCTTTTTATGTATTGCAGGCAGCGGTGCAAATGTTTGGTTGCTTCGGCATGCACCACAATCATATCGGCTCCAGCTTTGGCAAAATCATCAATATATGTTTCCGGATGTTCTACCATTAAATGGCAGTCAAAAAACATATCCGTAACTTTGCGGATTTTAGTTACAACAGGAGCGCCAAAAGTAAGATTAGGCACAAAATTTCCGTCCATTACATCAATATGTACCCAGTCTGCACCGGCAGCTTCAATTTTTTTAATTTCATCTGCCAGAAAGGCAAAATCAGCAGATAATATGGAAGGAGCAACCTTAATCATCTTTTACCACTCTTTTCTTTTAATAATTTTATTTCATCTAAAATTGCCAGATACGATTCATAGCGGCTGGCGGCAATTTGCCCTGCCTGTACTGCGTTTTTTACGCCGCATACCGGTTCGTGGGTATGGGTACAAGGCATAAACTTGCAGTCATGTTCAAAATTTTTAAATTCCCTAAAATATTTATAAAGTTCGCGTGCATCAATATTTTCAGCCAACAGATTGCCAAAGCCCGGCGTATCGGCAAGATAGCCGCCATTAAAAGGCAGCAGCTGCGCATAACGCGTTGTATGGCGTCCGCGGCCGATTTTTTCGCTCACGCTGCCAGTCTGCAAGGCAATGCCGGGCTGCAATGCGTTGAGCATTGACGATTTGCCGACACCGGAAGGCCCTGCAAAAGCACTGATTTTACCTTTTAAATAACTGCGCAGTTCATCAAGCCCGGCGCCGGTTACGGTAGAAACCGCAAATACTTTATAACCTGCCAAAGTATATACTCCGGCAATTTCATTAAGCTGCGCCTCAGTTACAAGGTCTGTTTTATTTAAGCACAGTACAGCTTCAATGCCTGCACGTTCAGCAAATGCCAGCATTTTATCTGCCAGAAGATAGCTGAAATCCGGGTCGCAGCAGGCAAAGGCAATAACTATGCAGTCAAGGTTTGCCATCGCCGGACGTTCCATAAAGTTACGGCGCGGCAATATTTTGGTTATCATGCTTTCGCCGTCAGGATTTTTTTCAAACTCTGCCATATCGCCGGTCACTGCAGAAAACCGTTCCTGCTTCATTTTTCCTTTAATTTTGCAGGTTACAATTTCTTTTTCCGGAGTTTCTACATAATAGTAGCCGTTAAAATTTTTTATAATGCGGCCGCTTGTCACAACTGTTTCTCCTCAATCAGTTTATTATCGCAATAAAATCTGGCAACGGCGCTGCCGCTTACTTCAACTTTCTGGCGGATGCGCACGCCTTCGCGCTTGGTGCCTTCATAAACTACTTTTTCACCGTCATCGTCAATTACAACAATGCGTACTTTTTGTTTTTTAGCTCCGTCCGGAACAACAAATTCCGCATATTTGTTTTCTGATTTTGCGCCTACTCCGTCAGATACGCGCAACACAATATCTGTACTGTTAAGCACATTGCTACCTTCTTTGGGGGTAATGCCAAGCACAGTGCCAGCTACTTTTTTGCTGGCAGTTGATTGTGCAGTTATATTTTTAAAGCCCAGCCCTTCAAGTGCCGTTATTGCCTCACCGGAGGTTTTGCCGACAACGGCGGGAATGGTAACTTCTTTAGGTTTTTCAGAAATTACAAGGTTTATTTTAGTACCGTGTTCAACTTTTTCTCCCGCTTTAGAAGTCTGCTCAACAACAAGCCCCTTGCCGTCATCGCGGAAAACCGTTTCCACCTTACCTAAAACAAGTTCTTTGCGCTCAATCAGTTTACGCGCTTCTTCAAGCGTTTTGCCTGCTACATCAGGCACTTCCACCATTTCAATACCTTTGCTGACAGTGAGATAAACGGAACTGCCTTCCTTGCGCATTTCATTACCGGCGGGGTCCTGTTCTAAAACAAGGCCGGGAGTAACTTTATCGTCATAGGCTTCTTTAAGTGTAATGCTGAAGCCTTCATTTTCCAATATTTTTTGCGCTTCCACAACTGTTTTGCCTGTAACGTCAGGCACCTTTATGGTATCGCGGCTGAATACGCTGCCAATCAGCAAAAATACAGCCGATAAAACTACAACTGCCGCTGCCAGCATAATTTGCTGATGGCGGGTAAGCTGTACATTTTTCAGTCTTTCAAGCCAGCTTTCCTTTTTATGCACCGGTTTTCTCGCAGTTGCCGGAACTGTCATAATAATTGTTTCTTCCGGAGCTTCCGGTTCTTCATAAACAGTTTCTTCCGGGATGCTTTCTGCCGCGGGGGCAAAAGTTTCTTCTTCGCCGTCTTTTTCCATTTTATTCTTAATGGCGTTTAAATCCTGCAGCATTTCGCCTGCCGTTGCATAGCGTTTGGTTAAATCTTTGGCCAATGCCTTATCAATAACGTGCTGCAAACACTCAGGCAACCCTTCCACATAAGTGCTGAGCGGCGGCGGTGTTTTTTCAACGTGCATCATAGCAACGGCCACGGCGGTATTGCCGTCAAAAGGAACATGCCCTGTCAGCATTTCGTAAAGCACAATGCCAAGCGAATAAATATCGCTTTGTTCCGTTATTGGTTTGCCGCTTGCCTGTTCAGGAGAAAGATAATGCACAGAACCAATGACGGAATTGGTATAAACCATTGTCATGCTGCTTATCATTCTGGCAATACCGAAATCGGCAATTTTGGGCATCATGTTTTCTGTTATTAAAATATTATGCGGTTTGATATCGCAATGAATTATATTGCGTTTATGTGCATGGCTGAGCCCTGCGGCAATATTGCAGGCAATTTTTACCGCCTGGTAAGGCGTAAGGCGGCCCTGTTTTTCAAGCAGGTCTTTTAAAGTTTTGCCTTCCACATATTCCATTACAATAAAAGATTTGCCGTCTTCTTCACAAACATCAAAAATATTAATAATGGAAGGACTGGAAAGGCACGCCGCAGACTGCGCCTCGTGCTTAAACTGGTTTAAAAGCGTTTTATCGTCATTAAACTGGGCACGCAGCACTTTAATGGCAACCTTACGGTTTAAAAGCTGGTCCTGCGCAAGATATACCTCGGCCATTCCGCCTGAACCAATATGGCGCAGGATTTTATAACGTTGTTTTAAAATTGTTCCGTTGTCCATTTATATCTCCTCCGCACAAAAGTCAAGCAAAATTACCGAGACATTATCGCGCCCGCCGTTATTAAGCGCAAGTTCAATCAAGTCTTCAGCCGCTTTATCGGCATCTGGCTCCACAAGCACAGCGGCAATTTCATCATCTGCCGCCATATCGCTAAGCCCGTCGCTGCACAAAAGCACCCTGTCGCCTGTTTTTATATCAAAGCAAAATACATCCGATTCCAAAGTTTCATCGGCACCGACAGCCCTTAAAATTACATTGCGCTGCGGATGCCTGCGCGCTTCTTCCGTTGTTATGTCGCCGTTATTTACAAGCTGCGCCACATAACTGTGGTCCTGCGTTATTTGTTTAAGCTCACCGCCGCGCCATAAATACAGGCGGCTATCGCCGATATTTAAAGCGTAAGCCTTGCCATCTGCCGCCAAATAAACAGCTACAAGCGTTGTTCCCATGCCTTCGTAATCCGGCATTTGGCAAACCAAGCCGCGCAAATGGCTGTTAGCTTTGGAAGCGGCATCTTTTAAGGCTTCGCACAGAGCGTCACCGGTCAGTCCGGCAAAATTTTTCTTTTCTTCCTGCAAAACCTTAATGGTTTCAACGCTGGCAATTTCCCCTGCCGCATAGCCGCCCATACCGTCGGCTATGGCAAATAAATCAGGAGCGTCCGTCAATACGGCGTCCTCATTACCGGTACGTACTAGCCCGATATTTGTTTTACTAACCGATTTCATACAGCGCCCCCTAATAAAGCACTTCACTTTTTAGCATTAAACTTTGCGCGCAGCTGCCCGCAGGCGGCATTAATATCTTTGCCCATTTCCTTGCGGACGGTTGCATTTACCTTATTTTTCTGCAAAATTTTTAAAAATCCTTCAATACGTTTGGCAGAAGGGCGTTCAAACCCTTTTTCCGGCACAGGATTGGCCGGTATTAAATTTACGGAAGCATGTTTAAATTTTAAATAATTGCTTAAAAGCTGCGCATCTTCCGGCGTATCATTTTTATCTTTAATTAAAATATATTCATAAGTTACCTGCCTGCTGCTAGCCTGTGCATAGCGCTCTGCCGCAGAAATAACATCCGGAAACGGATAACCCTTGTTTACCGGCATCAGTTCCGTGCGCACATCATTTTTTACGGAATGCAGCGAAACGGCAAGATTGATTGGCACTTCTTCGCCAATAAGCCGTTCTATGCCCGGTATAATGCCGCAGGTAGATACCGTCATGTTACGGTAACTCATAAAGAGCGTGTCTTCACGGTGCAAAAATTTAAGCGCACTGATAACACCATCATAATTAAGCATCGGTTCGCCGCTGCCCATAACAACAATGCGGCTTACCTGCTGCGGTGCAATAAGGGCATTAAACAAATACACCTGCATAATAATTTCGGCACTTGTTAAATTGCGGATACAGCCGTTTAAGCCGCTGGCGCAAAAAGCGCAGCCCATAGCACAGCCAACCTGGCTTGAAACGCACACGCTGTAACCATAATCATGGTGCATTAAAACCGTTTCTACGGAATTGCCGTCAGTAAGTTCCAACAACAGCTTTTCCGTGAGGCCGTCACCTGATTTCCACTGCGTTAAAATTTTTATCTGTTCCGGCAGGATTGTAAACTTTTCATCCAAGAGAGCTATATCGGCTTTTGAAAGATTACGCATATCCGCAAATTTAAAAACGGATTTTTTATACAGCCATTGATAAACCTGTGAAGCACGGAACTTTTTTAAGCCGGCTTCCACAAACTCCTGCTGCAATTCTTCAAGAGTCAGGCCAAAAATCTCTTTTTTCATGCGTTTTTCTCCTTGCGCTGCATTACGCAAATATAAAAGCCGTCTACATTATCACGCTGCGGTAAAAGCTGTAATTCGCTTACAGTTTCTCCTGTCAGCGGATGCTTAAAGCCTGCTAATTCAAAATCAGGGTTTTCTGCCAGAAATGCAGCAGTAAGTTCTTGATTTTCAGCCGCTTCCAAAGTGCAGGTACTGTAAACAAGGCGTCCGCCTGGTTTTACATAACGTGCCGCCGTTTTTAAAATACTTTTCTGCAGCGGAGCAAAAACTTTTAAGTCCTTTTTGGTTTTACGCCAACGCGCTTCTGCCCTGCGGCGCAGAACTCCAAACCCGCTGCACGGAGCATCTACAAGTACACAATCTGCCTGTTCTGACCAGTCCGGTTTAAATACAGCCG
>USHB01000112.1 GCA_900554395.1 uncultured Phascolarctobacterium sp. | reverse complement strand
TATTGTTTCCTCCTTGAACAGGTAAATTATTAAGCCTGAGTGCCTTTGTTTTTAGCAACAATTGCTTCGGCAATATTTTTAGGAACTTCTTCGTAATGGTCAACTTCCATGGAGTAGTTGCCACGGCCCTGAGTTTTGGAACGCAGGTCGGTTGCATAACCGAACATTTCAGACAGCGGAACGAATGCATCGATAACCTGTGCACCGTTGCGTGCTTCCATGCTGTTGATGCGGCCACGACGGCTGTTCAGGTCGCCGATAACGTCGCCCATGTATTCTTCAGGAACGGTAACTTCTACTTTCATGTAAGGCTCAAGGATAACCGGGTCAGCTTTCAGTGCGCCAGCACGGAAGCCCATAGAACCGGCAATCTTAAATGCCATTTCAGAGGAGTCGACTTCGTGGTAAGAACCATCGTAAACAGTAACGCCGATATCTACCATCGGGTAACCAGCAACTACGCCGTTTTCCATAGCTTCTTTAACACCGGCTTCAACAGGTCCGATGTATTCTTTAGGAATAGCGCCGCCGACAACTTTGTTGTCGAAGGTAAAGCCGCTGCCGGGTTCACGCGGAGTGAGTTCCAGCCAGCAGTGACCGTACTGGCCTTTACCGCCGGACTGACGAACAAATTTGCCTTCAGCCTTAACGGATTTGCGGATGGTTTCACGATAAGCAACCTGCGGGTTACCTACAGTGCAGCCTACGTGGAATTCACGCAGCAGACGGTCTACGATAATATCCAGATGGAGTTCGCCCATGCCGGAGATAATGGTCTGAGCGGTTTCCGGATCGGTATGAACACGGAAGGTCGGATCTTCTTCAGCAAGTTTCTGAAGAGCGATGCCCATTTTTTCCTGGTCAGCCTTGGTTTTCGGTTCAACTGCTACGGAAATAACAGGTTCAGGGAATACCATGGATTCCAGAATGATAGGAGCTTTTTCATCGCAAAGGGTATCACCGGTAGTGGTATCTTTCAAACCTACTGCAGCAGCAATATCGCCTGCGTAAACCTTTTCGATTTCCTGACGGTGGTTTGCATGCATTTGCAGGATACGGCCGATACGTTCACGTTTGCCTTTAGTGGAGTTGTAAACGTAGGAGCCGGAATCAAGAGTACCGGAATATACACGGAAGAATGCGAGCTTACCAACATACGGGTCAGTCATAATCTTGAACGCCAGAGCTGCAAACGGTTCTTCATCGCTGGAAGGACGTTCATCCTCTTCGCCGGTTTCAGGATTGATACCTTTGATGTGAGGAATGTCGGTCGGAGCCGGCATGAAAGCAACTACTGCATCAAGAAGCGGCTGTACGCCTTTGTTCTTATAAGAAGAACCACAGCAAACCGGAGTCATTTTGCAAGCAATAGTTTGTTTGCGGATGCCGGCCATGATTTCTTCTTCAGTAAGTTCTTCGCCTTCAAGATATTTCATCATCAGTTCATCATCGCTTTCAGCAACAGCTTCAACGAGAGCCTGACGGTATTCTTCGGCTTTTTCCTTCATATCTTCAGGAATTTCCACGAATTCTTCGTCTTTGCCTAATTTATCGCCATAAACGATGGCTTTCATTTTAATCAGGTCAACCATACCTTCGAAGGTATCTTCGTAGCCGATAGGAAGCTGGATAGGCACTGCATTAGCACCCAGGCGGTCTTTCATCATTTGAACTACATTGTAGAAGTTCGCGCCTGTAATATCCATTTTATTTACATAAGCCATACGGGGAACGCTGTATTTATCAGCCTGACGCCATACGGTTTCAGACTGAGGTTCAACGCCGCCTTTGGCACAGAACACTGCAACAGAGCCGTCAAGAACGCGCAAAGAACGTTCAACTTCAACAGTGAAGTCAACGTGGCCCGGGGTATCAATGATGTTGATACGGTGGCCTTTCCACTGGCAGGTTGTAGCAGCAGAAGTAATGGTTATGCCACGTTCCTGTTCCTGTTCCATCCAGTCCATGGTAGCAGCGCCTTCATGAACTTCGCCGATTTTATGGGTTTTACCGGTGTAGAACAGAATACGTTCAGTCGTGGTGGTTTTACCGGCATCGATGTGAGCCATAATGCCGATATTTCTTGTTTTCTCAAGTGGAAATTCTCTGCCCACTTCTTCGTCCTCCCTCTAATAAAAATCAGGGTTTTGGTTTTATTACCAACGGTAATGTGCAAACGCTTTGTTTGCTTCAGCCATCTTATGGGTATCTTCGCGTTTTTTAACAGCAGCGCCGGTGCCATTAGCAGCATCCATAATTTCGCCAGCTACGCGTTCATACATGGTTCTTTCACCACGCAGGCGGGAGTAATTTACCAGCCAGCGGATACCAAGAGTGGTTTTGCGGTCAGCACGTACTTCTACCGGAACCTGGTAGTTAGCACCGCCAACGCGGCGGGCACGTACTTCGAGGAGCGGCATAACATTTTTCATAGCCGCATCAAATACTTCCAACGGATCTTTGCCGGTTTTTGCACGAACAAGATCGAAAGCGTCATATACAATGCGTTCTGCAACGCCTTTTTTGCCATCAAGCATAATTTTGTTGATGAATCTGGTTAATAATTTGGAGCCATACACCGGATCCGGCAGTACGTCTCTTTTAGTAACAGGGCCTTTTCTAGGCATGTGTTTCCCTCCTAATCATTTCGTTGTGTCAATCTTAGTTACTGCTTATTTTTTTGCTTTAGCACGTTTAGCGCCGTATTTGGAACGGCTTTGGCTGCGGTTTGCAACGCCAGCAGTATCAAGTGCACCACGAATGATATGGTAACGCACGCCCGGAAGGTCTTTTACCCTTCCGCCTCTAATAAGAACAACGCTGTGTTCTTGCAGATTGTGACCGATACCCGGAATATATGCGGTAACTTCGATGCCGTTGGTTAAACGGACACGAGCAACCTTACGCAGAGCAGAGTTAGGTTTTTTAGGGGTTGTGGTATAAACCCTGGTGCAAACGCCGCGTTTCTGAGGGCATTCTTTCAATGCCGGAGCGGTGGATTTTTCAACTGCAACCTGTCTGCCTTTGCGGACTAATTGGTTAATTGTAGGCATATCGGCACCTCCTTCCCGAATAATTAGATTTGAATGATTATAAAAACTTCCGCAGGGCGAAAGTCCCTATCAGTCTTTAAGCACCGCGGCGGCAGCAGCCCCGACGTGGATGCCGCAGGCTTTGCCAAGTTCCTGCATTGTTTCCGCCGTTATTACTTTAACTCCGGCGGCTTCGCAGCGTTCCAAAAGCGGGCGGCTTATGCGGATATCAGCATCGGCTGCTATAAAAACCAGCTTTGCCGTTCCCTTTTCAACCGCTTTTGCCGTTTGTTTAACACCAACGACATGTTTTGTTGCTTCTGTTAACTGCTTCAGCATCGGGCAATCCTCCTTAAAAAAGGGCATAACTGTTCCGTGATACTGATATATTGTAACATTACAAACAAGGCTTGTCAACATTTTTTTGCAACTTTTTTATAGCCTTAACCGCCCATTTTATGCGCATCTTTCTTTCCACGTTGCCAAGTGTTTCATTTTATCCTTTTTGTAAGATTATTTACACTAAAAAGCCCCTTTTTATGCCGCTTTTCAGCCTTGTATGGTTTGATATTTACATAAAGACGGCAAAAAATTCTTAAAAAATTTTTAAATTTTCTTAAATTTGAGGTCAATTCAAAAGCGCAGGCAGCCATTTTTCTTTTAATTTTTCCAAATTCCATCTGGCATTGGCAGGACTTGTGGAAGGCATCGCTAAAATTTCCACATTTTTCAGTTCATGCTTGCGGCAATATTTTTGCAAAGCACTGTAAGCCTTGCCTCCATTGCAGCAAATGCGTTTAATTTTCGGGTGCCGCTTCAAAAATCCCTGCAAGTCATTATATTCTTCGCCGCGTATAGCAGAATCAAGGCTGCCCTCGCGTCGGCAATATGCAATTACATCCCACAAAGCAACCGTGTTTTTCAGCAGCATTTTTTTGCGTTCTTCATAATCTTCCGGCACAACGCCATTATTATATACATCTGCTATCAAGCGCCAAAAGCGGTTATTTTTATGCCCGTAATACTGCTGTAACTCCAGCGAACGCTCACCCGGCATTGACCCTAAAATTAAAATCCGGCAGCCATCATCAGCCACCGGCGCAAAACATCTGCAAACATCATTCACGGTTTATACCCTCCACTCTAACCTCATCATCAGCAGCATTTGCAACAGCTACTTCTACGCCCATCTCCTGCCAGTATTTTATGTTGGAATTTTTTTGCCCGCGCAGCTTACTGCTTTCTTTTTCAGGAACATAAATTTTTATTTTTTTACAGCCGCTTTCTTTCAAAGCTAAAATCTGCGGCGTAATTTTTTCCCTCATCACCACGCTTTTTACAATCTCGCCAAAAGCGGGATGAAACGGCCCTGCAATAATATTTCCCGGGCTGCATAATTCTTCATCAGCCTGCAAGCCCATGCGGATGACTTTTATACCATTACTTGTAAACAGCTCCCATGCTTTGGCACACTGTTCCACTGCTTCTTCTATTGTAAGCGGCACAAAAATGCCTTTGCGGAAACTTTCTTCCAGCGGAGTATCCTTAATAACAAGCAAAGGATATAAACGCACAATATCAGGCTTTAATGCCAAACTATGCAAAACAGTATCAAAAAAACTTTCTTTGCTTTGTCCTGGCATGCCGCACATTAACTGCAAGCCGACATTAAAACCATAAGCGCGCAAAAGCTGCGCTGCCTGCGCCACGCTTTCTGCATTATGCCCGCGCTCCGCCAGTTTTAAAACCTTATCGTCAAGCGATTGTACACCCAACTCAACGGTGCTGACGTTATGTTTTTTTAACAATTCCAGTTTCTCAGGCGTAATATAATCCGGACGTGTTGAACAACGCACAGCGCCAATTACACCTGCACGCAAAAGTTCATCAACCGGTCTAAACAGTTCCTCCTGCAACTCCATATCAAGACCTGTAAACGAACCGCCGTAAAACGCAGCTTCATTTTTAAGCCCCGGCTTTATCCATTGTAAATATTTTTCTATCTGTTGGCGCACCGCCTGCGCCGATGCAATTTTTTGCCCGCTGATTTTCTTCTGGTTGCAAAAAACGCATTGGTGCGGGCAACCCGCATGCGGAATAAAAATTGGAATAATACTCATTTTTTCTTTTCCTTTTGAGCTTTTCTACATTTTACAAATTCCCTATATTCATCTCTGATCAACGCATACGAAATTATATTTTCAATAAAATCTATCATATCTTTATCGTCCAGATACCACAGTTTATTATGCGTAAGCGTTCCAAAATAAAATCTGTTATTTTTAATTATTTTTGGATATCTTTTAGAAACCAGTTCTTTAAGTTCACTTATTTTACCGCTGCCAATATTTCCTACAGCAATTCTTCCGCTATGATAAAACGAACATTTATCATTTAAAACTGTCATATATTCATCTAACATCAGTTGTAATGAAATATGAGAAGATTTTTCATCATCAATCGCAACATCCAAATATGTTCTTTCTATATCTGGTTTATGCCAAGTAGTCCAAACTTCTATTGCCAGCGAAACAAATGCTGTACTACCGTCCTTCTCTATTAAAAACGATCTAAAAGGTCCATAATTACCTCCTCCTGATGCATTACCATAGGTTAATAATCTAACTCCATAATCTTCTATTAATTTAAAAATTCCATATTGCCCAACCGGCATTTTATGACTAACAT
>USHB01000111.1 GCA_900554395.1 uncultured Phascolarctobacterium sp. | reverse complement strand
GGTAAAAGCGTGTTGCCAGTTCGTTGGCAGCAATAATTTCTTTTGCTTCTTTTTCGCGTTCAATTTCCTGTCTTGTTTTTTCACGCTCCGGAATGGGAATGCCGAGTTTGTTTGCCAAAATTTTCAGCGCTTCCTGAAAGGTGCAGTTTTCTATCTTCATAATGAAAGAAAAAATATCGCCCCCGGCGTGGCAGCCAAAACAGTAAAAAAAGTTTTTATCCGGCGATACCGAAAATGACGGCGTTTTTTCGCCATGAAAAGGACAGCAGCCCCAATAGCTGCTGCCGCGTTTTTTCAGCGGTACATATTCCGAAACTATTTCGACGATATTTGCCTGTGAGCGGACCTGCTCTTTAAAATCATCAAACATACTGCTCATTTGCCTTGCTCCCGTCACTTTAAATATCATCTGCTCTATTTATATTCAATATCTAAATTAAAAATCCTCTTTTTTATTAAATATAATTTATTTTTCACTACATTATATAACCGGCAAAAAATACCGGCTGAAAAGCTGCACTGCCGCAGCATCAGTTAAGCTGGCAATAAAATCCACAACCGCCTGCTCTTTGCCAAAGATTTTGGCGGCTTCAGCATATTCACGCGGCAGCATCTCCGGCTGTTTCATATACAAATCAAGCAAAGTGGTTACAACGTGCTCTGCCTTGCGGTGTTCCTGCGTAAGCTCCGGCGAGCAGTAAACGTAGTCAAACATAAAGCAGCGGAATTCATCCATTGCTTCTTCATAATATTTGTCCATTATAATTTCCGCTTTGCCAAGTGAATTTTCAACAACGTTACGCACCAGAATATCCAAAATCTGGCTTGGCTGCGTGCCCAAACGCATGGCAACAATGCCCGGCAGTTTTTCCGGCCCGATAATGCCAACCTTACAGCCGTCGTCAAAATCGTGGCACAGGTAAGCAATGCGATCGCAGCGGCGCACAATCTGCCCTTCCAAAGTTTTTGGGAGCGTATCGCCGGTATGATTTACTATGGCATCCTGCACGTCAAGCGTTAAATTCAGCCCGCGTCCGTCACGACCGTAATATTTAACCACGCGCAGGCTTTGTTCGTTATGCTTAAAATGCCCGGTGTACGCATTAATGGCACGCTCGCCTGCATGGCCGAAAGGCGTGTGCCCCAAGTCATGTCCCAACGCAGCAGCTTCGGTTAAATCCTCGTTTAAACGCAGCGCTCTGGCAATGGTTCTGGCAATTTGCGATACTTCCATGCTGTGCGTGAGGCGTGTACGGTAATGGTCGCCGGCGTTTAAATAAACCTGCGTTTTATGCTTTAACTTGCGGAAAGCCATGCTGTGTATAATCCTGTCCCTGTCACGCTGGTAAGCAGTACGCAGTTCATCCGGCTCCTCTAATTTTTCACGCATGGCAACGGCACTTTTCTGTGCCCATGGTGCTAGTATTTTTTCTTCTGTTGCTTCACTTAATTCTCTAATGCCCATCCGTTTCACCTTTATTTCACTTAATACGCCTTGCCGCGCGCGGCGTCAAAGTCTATAATAGTAATATATTCTTTAAATAACGAGGTTTTGATGATGAAAAAAATTTTTGCCATTGTTTTTATGCTTATATTTATGCTCGTCCCCACGGCACTTGCTTCTGAGCCTGCCATCAGCAGCGACAGCCAGACGTTCAACCCCTTTACCGGCGTGTACGATTTAAAAGGGCACGTCCATGTTGATTTGGGCGACCGCGTTATCGACGGCGATACAGCGCAGGTATATTTATACCAGCTTAAAGTAGTTGCCAAAGGCAATATAAGCCTTACCGACAAACCAACCGGCATACATTTTGACTGCGACCAGGTTGACGTTATCGGCAATGAAAAAACAGCCTATGTAAGCGGCAACATGGTATTTACGCAGGATGATTTGCGCATTACCGCCGACAGCGGCAGTTTTAACTGGAAAACAAAAAATGCTGTGTTCAGCGGCAATGTAAATGTTAACGGCACGCCGCAGCAGGGCGATGTAACCTATAACGTCCGCGACAAAAAGTTTTTATAACAGTTTAAATAACCCCCGTACTAAGCGGGGGTTATTTTTATATGTGCCTGTCTCTGTTTTTTTGTACATAATCGAGTATAATGCCTGCCGTTTCTTCAATGGCACGGTTAGATACATTAATAATTTTGCAATGTACACGGCGCATAATTGCCTTGGCATATTCAAGTTCTTCACTGATACGCCGTACATCCGCATAATTGGCGCCGTCGCTCAAGCCCATGGTTTTCAAACGCTCGCTGCGGATTTCATTCAGTTTAAACGGGTCAATCAAAAGCCCGATAATTTTATGAGGCGGTACTTTAAAAAGTTCCTCCGGCGGAGTAATTTCCGGCACCAAAGGCACATTGGCAACTTTAAGCTGTTTATGTGCAAGGTACATGCTAAGCGGTGTTTTACTGGTGCGGCTTACGCCGATAAGCACCACATCCGCCTTTAAAAGCCCCAGCGGATTTTTGCCGTCATCGTATTTAACGGCAAATTCAATCGCTTCAACACGTTTAAAATATTCATGGTCAAGCGCATGAATAAGCCCTGCCTGGTTTTTCGGCAAAAGTCCGGAAGTTTTTTCGATAGCTTTCAGCATCGGCCCTAAAACGTCGATAACCTCAACATCAAGTTCCATTGCCTTTTGCATAATATGCTCGCGCAGTTCCGGCGATACAATGGTATAGCAAACAATACCGCCGCATTCTTTGGCTTCTTCAAGAATTTTTTCCACCTGCTGCGCATCTTTTATATATGGTACGCGGATAACGTCAAACTTTTCCTGTACAAACTGGCTGGTTGTAGCCTTTACAACAGATTCTGCCGTTTCGCCGATAGAATCGGACACAGCGTAAATTACCGGTGTCTTAGCTATGATAATTGCCCCCTTTTCCCTCTGCCAAATCTACAAGCAAACGGGTAAAATTAGTTTTCGTAATTCTGCCTACAACCTCATAACTGCGGCTGCCTTCTTCAATACAGCGCACAACAGGCAGGCAGTCAATCTCATTGTCAATAATTTTGCGTGCCGCCGCAGCGACGGAATCCTCCGGTGTTACCACAATCAGCTTGGAAAGCGGCGTCATAACCATTACAACCGGCACTTCACGCAGGTTGTAATTATTGTTAATGGCAGCCTTCAGCAAATCCTTGCGCGAAACAACGCCCGCCAAAAGCCCGGCATCATCAATAACAAACACCGTGCCGACATCTTCCAAAAACATAGTGATAACAGCTTCATAAGCGCTTTTATCGTGGCTTACCGCAACCGGTACGGACTGCAAATCACGCACACAGATGCCGGAAATTTCTTCCATAAGCATGCCCAAAGTATTTTTGCCGGTAAAAAAATACCCAACTTTAGGCCTCGCGTCCAAAATGCCGCCCATAACAAGTATCGCCAAATCACTGCGCAAAGCAGCGCGCGTAACGTTAAGCCGTTCCGCAATGTGCTCGCCGGTAATAGGCCCGTCCTGTCTTACAATCTCAGCTATACGCTTTTGCCTTGTACTTAAAGAAATTGTCCTCATCCCCTTCTGCCGTTCCAAAATAACACATATATTATTAGTATACGCTATATATTTCAAAAATCCTCTTTTTGGTAATATATTTTTCTTAACTTATCACAAATTATACACTTTTGCAAACTCTTTGCAACATAGTAGCGCTTAGAGCCTGATACATGCTATAATATTTGCAAGTTACCCAATAAAGGAGTGCATAATATGAAAAAAATACTTGCAGCAGCAATGTGCATGATGATTTTAGGCAGCAGCGCCTTTGCGCAGAATGCCCCGAAAGAACTTTCAATGTCAGGCACCGCAATTGAAAACAACGGCAGCATGGTTACTATTCAAAATGAAAATAAGCCATTCGATAAGGTTGCCTTACATATTACGGAAGATACTTTTTTAATTGATAACGGCACCGGTTACTACATCGGCGCAAACGATATTGACAAAGATGAACATGTAAACGCATGGTACGGCCCGGCGCTTACACGCAGCCTTCCGCCGCAGGGCAAAGCTGATGCCATTATTGCCGGTGATGAAAAAAAGGGTTCTGCATTTACCTATTTTAATATCGGCAAAGTAGAACCGCAGGAAGACGGCAGCGTACGTGTGCTGAACGTAAACGAAACCCAGTATGTAACTATATCCCCCATTGTTTACCCGGAAGTTAGTGAACTTAAAGCAGGCGATAAAATGCTTTTGTGGTATAACTTTACTACATTGAGCCTGCCCGGACAGGCAACTGCTACCAAAGCAGTGCTTTTGCAAAAAGGCCTGGCTGATATTAACATCAGCACCACCGCCGGCGTAATTGCCATGGAAGGCAAAGAACTGGCAGACGTGAAACTGATGGAAAAAAATAACACACTGTATGTTCCTCTGCGCCAGGTTGCCGAAGCGCTTGGCTACACCGTAACATGGAACAACGATGCGCAGACCGCGGTTGTTTATAACGGCCCCAGCAGCGCAGTATGCACTGTTGGCAGTGATGACTACGGCAAACAGCGTATGGTTGTAAAACTGCAATATAAGCCGGAACTTGTTGATGGCACCTTAATGGTACCGGTAGAAATGCTGCAATATGTAATGGATTACAGCGTAAAAATCAGCGCAGCACATGTGTAATGTGAAAATTTAGTTAAATAGTAGTATTATAAATCACCCTCTATGACTTTATCATAGAGGGTGATTTTGTTTTACAGTATATACTGATTTAATGTCCACGCTGCCGAGTGGGCAGCGACACTAAAATTGATGAAACACTAAAAGAATACGAAAAGGAAATGGTGAAACTTGACCACGAAACTGCTATAATAATTACCAAAGAAGGAAAGGTATTTAGCGTTGTTGGTGAAGAAGGCAGCGTTTATTTTCGTAATGTTGGCGAAGATGCTTTAAATGACACAACCGTTACGCATAACCATCCCGCTAAATTAACATGGTATTCCTTTAGCAAATTCGATTTAGGCGAGTTAATGGATTTAAGGCTTAAACGAATTAGGGGCATTGATAATAAATTTATTTATGAGATTATTACCGATGAAAATACTAAATTTGTTGATTATCAGGTAATTGTGCATGAATATAGTGACGCTGCATATAAAGAGTTTTTAGAAAAAAGAGTCCAAGGATTAGCTTCTATGGATGATGACGAAGAATTCCATGAAATTAACAAAATATTAGCGAAAACTTATAATTATAAATACAGGAGAATATCTTGTGAGTAAAAGAGAAGAATTAATTGCTGAACGTCAGCAGTTAATTGATGAACATCTGAAACAACATAATGAACTTGTTAAAAAAACTGATAGTTGGATTAAGAAAAACTGGAAGGGAGGGTTAGATGGTACAGACCCTTACGAGGAAGAAGATAGAAAGTTGAAAAAAGTGTTTTGGGAAAAAATAAAAAAAATAAATGCTGAATTAGAAAAACTTAAAGATTAACCGCGCTTATGTTTTTACATAGGCGCTTTTTTATGCCCTAATTTAAGGGGGGTGAAGAAGTTGATTGTATAACGTCGCTGTTAAAGCGGCTTTTCTATACCAAAAAATAAATCCGAAAGGAGCTAATTACGAACCTCGATTTCAATATCCATACTGTCCGTGTGGGCAGCGACCGATTATACAAGCGAAACCGTACATTTTTACCCTTTTATTTCAATCCACGCTGCCCGTGTGGGCAGCGACCAGCCGCCGCAGCCTTAGACCGCGATTTTCAG
>USHB01000110.1 GCA_900554395.1 uncultured Phascolarctobacterium sp. | reverse complement strand
GGCGCCGGGCGGCTGCCGATAACCAGAACATAAGAACAGGGAATTTCCTGCGTATCAATTAGATGTTTGGCTGCGCCAAGCACTTCGTTGCCGGTCTGCATGGCAGGTTCGTTTACGTTGCCTGCCAGTTCGCCTTCCAGCGGAAGCTGCGGCGTATGCTGCAAACCTTCTTTAGCGACGGTAAGCACTACCAGTTCCGCATCATTCATTTTGGCAACTGCCATGGCGTACTCCAACGCACGCCACGAATATTCCGTTCCGTCGATAGCAACCAGTATTTTTTTCAGCATAATATCACTTTATTTTACAATCAGTACCGGTACGGCAGCATACTGGGATACTTTGCTGCTGACGCTGCCCAAGAAGAATTCGGCAATGCCTGAAAGACCGCGGCTGCCGATAACAATGGCATCAGCTTCTACTTTTTTGGCAAGTGCAATAATACGTTCAGAAGGATGCCCAACTTCCATATCATAGCTTACTGCGTGCGGATAATCGCCGACAATATCTTTGGCATAAGCAAGGACTTTGTCGCCGATGCGTTCCAGTTCGCTGTTGCCGCGGCTGATGGTGCTGTGGTCAAGCGGAACTGCCAGAAGCGCTGCGTTGTTATAAGGCTGAATTACGTTTACTACAACTATTTCACTTTCAAATTTTCTGCCGATTTCCAAAGCGTTATTAAGTGCGCGCCACGAGGTTTCGGAACCATCGACCGGCACAAGAATTTTTTTAAACATATTACACACCTCCCGATATGACTCTGCCATATCTTTTATGTTCTAAAAAGTTCTACTTTTTTTGCTAAAATCCTGCTTAAAGGCAAATTTTTGGCGTTATCTTTCTTCGCGGTCATAAGGCAGCCCCAATGCCTGAGGAGCCGCACTGCGCCCGCCGCGGCGTTTTAATACCACAACAAGCACCAGCACCGTGAAGATATACGGCAGCATATTGAGGATAAAGCCTGATACAGGAACGCCGAGCACCTGCAAGTTAAAGCCCAGTGCGTCAATAGCGCCGAAAAGATAGGAACCTGCCATAGCACGCCACGGGTCCCACAGAGCGAAGATAACAAGGGCAACGGCAATCCAGCCGCGGCCTGCCGTCATGTTTTCCAGCCAGCTCGGCGCATAGGCAAGTGAAAGGTATGCGCCCGCCATACCAGCCAGCGCACCGCCGATAATGATATAAAGGTAGCGCAGGCGGAACACGTTGATGCCCGCGGCATCAACAGCGGCAGGGTTTTCGCCCATAGCGCGCAGGAATAGGCCGCTGCGAGTTTTGTAAAAATACCACGCTGCAAGCGGAACCAAAAAGTAGCTGATGTACACAAGGGCATCCTGCTTAAACAAAATACTGCCGATAATTGGTATATCGCTTAAAACAGGCAGGGCAATTTTGTTAAATACTGCGGCTGCCGGCTGGCCTACATAATCCTGACCCAGATATCCGGAAAGCCCGGTGCCGAACAGCGTTACCGCAAGGCCGCTGACAACCTGGTTGGCGCGCAGCGTTACGGTTAAAAACGCATGAATCAGCGCTAAAAGCGCACCGGCCACGATAGCAGCGGCAACACCTGCCCATGGAGTACCAAAGCTGTTGCCGGCAATAAAGCCGGTGCAGGCACCGATGAGCATCATGCCTTCCACGCCAAGGTTAATAATGCCGCTGCGCTCGCAGATAACTTCGCCCAGTGCGGCGTACAGAAGCGGCGTGCCCATAGTGATTGCCGCCGCAAGCAGCGAAATGATAAAATCTTCACTCATTGTCCGCACCGCCTTTCACAATACGAAGTTTGTAGCCCGTAAAAATTTCCGTGCCGACTACGAAAAACAGTACCGCGCCTTGCAGCATGGTTGCCGCCGCAGCGGAAATGCCCATGGTTTGCAGCATAAAGCCGCCAACGTGGATTACAGCAAACAAAAATGATACCAGAATAATTGCAGGCGGGTTCAAACGCGCCAGCCATGCAATAATAATGGCTGTATAACCATAGCCCGGGCTGATGCCGTGCTGCAATTTGCCGACAATGCCGCTTACTTCAACCATGCCAGCCAAACCGCAAACAGCACCGCTGATAAACATGGCAAGCAGCACATTGCGCGGAATGTTCATGCCTGCGTAACGCGCAGCCACAGGGTTAGAGCCGATAACCTTGGTTTCGTAACCCCATTGGGAACTTTTAAACAGCACCGTAAACACTGCCGCTGCAATAAGCACTACAAAAATACCGGCATGCACGCGCAAATCGCCAAAACTTGGCAACATTGCCGCATCGGGGAACGCTGCCGTCAGCGGGAAGTTCAGCCCGTTGGGGTCGCGCCAGTCGCCGTATACAAGGTAATCTACCCACAGGATAGCAATATAGTTCATCATTAACGTGCTGATAAGCTCGTTTACAAGCCAGTGCGTTTTAAACCAGCCTGCCAATAAGCCCCACAGGCCGCCTGCCAGTGCGCCGAGCACAAACATGGCGGGCAGCATGATAACTGCCGGTAAATCCGGAAAGTTAAGCGGCACCCATGTTGCGGCGCAGGCACCCATGTAAAATTGCCCTTCCGCGCCGATATTCCAGATTTGCATACGGAAGGCAACGGCAATGCCGAGTGCGCATAACGCCAGCGGAATCATTTTGACAATGGTTTCGGAAAGACCGTAATCATTGCCGAGCGCACCGCTGAACATACTGTCATAAACCAAAAACGGGTCTTTGCCGGTAAGAGCAAAAAATATGCCGCAAAATACCAGTGCCATAAAAGCGGAGGCAACAGGCAGGCCAATTTGTGCTTTAAGGCTTTGCCCAAGGCGTTTTTCAAGCACTATTTTCATTTGCCCTCACCTCCGTTATCTTTAACACCGGCCATCAGCGCGCCGATTTTTTCAATGTCCATATCCTGTACAGGGAACTCGCCCATCAGTTTACCGGCGAACATTACGCCCACACGGTCGGCAAGCGCGGCAATTTCTTCCAGTTCTTCCGATACCAGAAGTATCGCCGTATTCTGCTCTTTTAATTTCAAAAGCAGTTTATGCACCGCTTCAATGGCGCCGATATCCAGCCCGCGCACAGGGTACAATACCACCATCAGTTTAGGCCTGGCAGCAATTTCGCGCCCTAACAGCAGCTTTTGAATGTTGCCGCCGCTCATCATTTTTACAGGCTGGTAAATGCTGCCCTGCTTAATATCAAATTCTTCTACCGTATGTTTGGCGGCACTTACGGCAGCCTGCCATTTAATGCGCCAGCCATCGGCAAAGCGTCCTTTATATTCTTTTAAAATTATGTTGTCCACGCTGCTTAAATTGGAAGCAAGCCCGGTGCCGAGACGGTCTTCCGGCACATAGCTGATGCCTGCTTCAATTTTGCCGCGCGGCGGTTTATTGGTAAAATCCTGCCCGCAATAATACATTTTGCCGCCCATGGCAAGGCGCATACCGGCAATTACTTCGGCAAGTTCGCGCTGTCCGTTGCCGCTTACGCCGGCAATGCCGTAAATTTCGCCCGCGCGAATTTCAAAGCTGACGTTATCCAGCGCCAGCGTGCGCATATCGCCCAGTGCGGAAATTTTATCCAGTTTTAATACCACATCGCCGCTTTGGGCAGGCTTGCGGTCATAAGAAGTATTAAGCTCGCGCCCTACCATCATCTGTATCAGCGCATTGCGGTTAATCTGTTCTTTGGACATATGCCCGCTGACAACGCCGCTGCGCAGTACGGTAATGCGGTCGGCAAGTTCTTCAACTTCGTTGAGTTTATGCGAAATAAACACTACCGCACAGCCGTTATCTGCCATTTTGCGCAGGTTGACAAACAGTTCGCGGGTTTCCTGCGGCGTAAGCACCGCCGTAGGTTCGTCCAAAATAAGCACTTTGCTTTTGTGGTACAACATGCGTAAAATTTCAACGCGCTGTTTTTCGCCCACGCCAAGCTGCCACACATACGCCTGCGGGTCTATTTTAAGCCCATAGTAACTGCTTAATTCGGCAATATCAGCTTCAATCTGTGCCGTATCCAGTAAAAAACTGCCTTTAGTATCGCTTAAAGCAATGTTTTCGGCAACTGTAAAAGATTCAATCAGCTTAAAATGCTGGTGCACCATGCCAATGCCGTTTTTTATGGCATCAGCCGGTGAAGAAAACTGCGTTTCCCTGCCTTCTACCAGAATTTTGCCTTCCGTCGGCTGGTAAAGCCCGGTTAAAATACTCATCAGGGTACTTTTGCCGCTGCCGTTTTCACCGAGCAGGGCGTGAATTTCACCGGGGTGCAGCTCTAAATTTATTTTGTTATTGGCTATCACGCCCGGGAAGCGTTTTGTAATCCCGAGCATGCTTATTAACGGTGTTACCATAATTCCTTCCCACCCGTTTAATTATTTGCCAAGTCTGGCGCGTTCGCCAATTTGCCTTGCTACATGCACGCCGCTGGCGCTTGCCTGCGATAAGCCGCGCGTAATGCCGGCGCCGTCGCCGCAGGCAAACAGATTGTGAATTTTAGTTTCCAGTTTGCCGTCAAGTTCAAGGCGCGCACTGTAAAATTTAACTTCCACGCCGTATAAAAGAGTGTCGGCATTGGCCATGCCGGGAGCAATTTTATCAAGCGCATAAATCATTTCAATAATATCGTCAAGCTGGCGTTTGGGCAGTACCAGGCTTAAATCGCCGGGGGTTGCGTTCAGCGTCGGCTTGGTAAAGCTCTTTTTAAGACGGCGCTCGTTGGTGCGGCGGCCATTAATCAAATCGCCAAAACGCTGCAAAAGCACGCCGCCGCCCAGCATGTTGCTGAAGGAGGCAATACGTTTGCCGTACTGATGCGGTTCGGTAAAAGGTTCGGTAAAGGTGTTGCTTACCAAAAGCGCAAAATTGGTGTTGTTGCTGTGCAGTTTCGGGTCGCGGTAGCTGTGGCCGTTAACGGTTACAATGCCATCGGTGTTTTCGGCAACAACATAACCGTTAGGATTCATGCAGAAGGTACGTACCAAATCATTGTAGCGCTGAGTGCGGTATACAAGTTTTGCTTCGTAAACTTCATCGGTAATGTGTTTAAATACCTGGGCAGGCACTTCCACGCGCACGCCAATATCAACCTGGTTGTTAATAAAGCTCAGTCCCAGCGTTTTGCACTGTTCGGTAAACCATTCCGCACCTGCGCGGCCGGGCGCTGCAATTAAATAGGTACATTCAATTTCGCCTTTGCCGCTTACCGGCAGAACAAAACCTTCGCCCTCGCGCGTAATTTTTTCAACATGGCTATTGCAGCGGATTTCAATACCGTTTTCGAGCAGATATTTATAGATGTTTTCCATTATAATAAGGTTATTTTCCGTACCTAAATGACGCACTTTGGCGTTCAGCAGGTGCAAATCGTAACCAAGCGCTTTGGCGCCAATGGTGCAGTTTTTGGTGCTGAAATATTCGCCGGGCGCACCATGGCGGCAGTTAAGTTCATCAACATAGTCGATAAGGTCGATAACCTCATTGTGCGGCAGGTATTCATTCAGCCAGCCGCCGAACTCCGTTGTAAAATTGTACTTGCCGTCAGAAAATGCGCCTGCACCGCCAAAACCGCGCATAATATCGCAGGGCACGCAGCGCAGGCAATGGTCTACTTTTTTCTGCGCCAGCGGGCATTTACGCTGGTCAATGGGGTGCCCTTCTTCTAAAATAACCACCTTCAATTCGGGGTATTTCAGCGAAAATTCATAGGCAGCAAAAACGGCGGCAGGACCGCCGCCGATAATGGCAACATCAAATTTTT
>USHB01000109.1 GCA_900554395.1 uncultured Phascolarctobacterium sp. | reverse complement strand
AAAGCGGCAATTTCTATAAGGAAAAACAAAACGTAAACGCTGCGCCTGCCGATATAATCGGAAACCGTTGACCAGGCAATGCGTCCGCCGCCGTTAATTAAACCGATAATGCCTACCATGGAGGCCGCTTCTTCCGGCGACATGCCTACAACTTCCTGCGCCATGGGTGAGGCAACGGCAAGTAGCCCGATGCCGCAGGTGATGTTGGTGAAAAATATCCACCACAGTGCGTAGAACTGCCATGTTTTAAGCGCCTGCGCGGCCGTATAGTTTTTGGGCTGCAAAAGCGTGGTGCGGTTCGCGGATGCCGTCTGCTGCGTTTGCGGCTGTGTTTTGGGCGGTTCCAGGTAAGATGCGGAAAGCACCATTATCAGCATATAAGCGGCGCCTAAAATAACAAAGTTCTGCGCAAGCCCGTAATTGGCCACCAGATACTGCATTAAAGGGCCGGCAATTAAACTTGCAAAGCCAAAGCCCATAATGGCAAGGCCGGTGGCAAAGCCGCGGTTGTTGGGAAACCATTTTACCAGTGTTGATACCGGCGTTATATAGCCGATGCCAAGACCTATGCCGCCGATAAAACCATAAAACAGATACAGCAAAGCAAGGCTTTCAAGATGTACGGCAAGGGCGGTGCCAAGCATGCCCGTGCCAAAAAATAACGCGCTGGCAAAGCCGCTTTTGCGCGGGCCGTTCCGTTCTACAAAGCCGCCCAGGAATCCGGCGGAAAGCCCCAAAAATAAAATGGCGATGGAAAAAGTCCATGTTGTTTCCTGCAGGCTGAAACCAAGCTGCTGCATAATGGGGCGTGTAAGCACGCTCCAGGCATAAACGCTGCCGATGGAAATGTGGATGCCGACTGCCGCCAGTGCGATAAGCCATCTGTTTTTCATAAAAAATCTCTCCTTCATGCTGTGCAAAATAAGGAGAGAACTGACCGGATAACAAAAGCCGTCCGGGCACTTCTCTCTGCCCAGACGGCCGGCTAATCTTACAGCAGCGCGGTTCATGTGGTTAGTTCCACTCATATCCGTCAGTTCCGCGGTGCCTATGCAATTTTATAAAACAATTATATCAGCCGCAGGCATTTTGTCAAGTTAAACTGCAATGCTTACGGCTGATTTTGTTTTTGCCTTAAATTTGTGTTAAGATATAAACAGAATTCATAAAGAGGTAAATTATATGATTTTAAGCGTAGAAAATTTAGGGCACAGCTATGGTGTGCGCACTTTGTTTAAAAATATCAGTTTTAATATAGAAGACGGCGATAAAATAGGCGTTATCGGCGTTAACGGCACCGGCAAAAGCACGCTGCTGCGTGATATTGCAACCGGCGAGCCGGGCGAAGGCAAAATTACCAGAAACGGCACCTGCGTAATTGAATATTTGCCGCAGGACCCTGCGTTTGACCCGGAAGCAACCGTGCTTGAGCAGGTGTTCAGGGGCGAATCGCCCCAGCTTGACGTGGTGCGCCGTTATGAAGCGGCCGTGCAGCGTGCGGCGGCAGAGCCGGATAATAAAAAGGCGCAGCAGGAACTGCTTGCCTTGCAGCAGGAAATGGACGCAAAGTTTGCCTGGCAGCTTGAAAGCGAAGCCAAAGCAGTGCTTGATAAACTCGGCATTACTGATTTAAAGCAGCCAATGCGTGAATTAAGCGGCGGGCAGCGCAAACGTGTGGCACTGGCAGGCGTTTTGGTGCGCCCCAGCGACCTGTTGATTTTGGACGAACCTACCAACCATATGGATAACGATACGGTGGCATGGCTTGAAGAAATGCTGCAAAAGCGTAAAGGCGCGCTTTTAATGGTAACGCATGACCGTTACTTTTTTGACCGCGTGGTAAACCGCACTTTGGAAATTGACGGCGGCGAAGGCTATTTATACACCGGCAATTATAGCCTGTTTCTGCAAAAACGCGAAGAACGCCGCATTGCCGCTGCCGGTGCAGCGCAGCGCCTGCGCAACGTGTACCGGCGTGAGCTGGCGTGGATAAGCCGCGGCGCGGAAGCACGCCGTACCAAAAGCAAAGAGCGCATTGAGCGTTTTAACGTTTTGAAGGAAGAAGTCAACAACATCAAAAAAGAACAGCAGCTTGAAATTTCTTCCGTAGGCTCGCGCCTTGGCAAAACAATAATTGAGCTGGAACATATCGGGCTTGATTACGGCGATAAAACCTATATCAACGATTTTAGTTACATTATTTTGCGCAATGACCGCATTGGCATAGTAGGCCCCAACGGCAGCGGCAAAAGCAGCCTGATGGATATTATCGCCGGCAGGCTTGCGCCGACGCGCGGAACTTTAAAAGTGGGGCAGACGGTAAAAATAGGCTATTTTGCGCAGCACAGCGAGTTTAAGGATGCCGACTGCCGCGTTTTGGAATATATTAAAAACGTAAGTGATTATATTGAAACTGCGGACGGCACGCGCATAACGGCGGCGCAGATGCTGGAACGCTTTTTGTTCCCGCCGGAACTGCAATGGGTGCCGGTAAGCAAATTAAGCGGCGGCGAAATACGGCGCCTGTACTTATTAAGCGTGTTAATGGGCGCGCCCAATGTGCTTATTTTGGACGAACCTACCAACGATCTTGATATACCCACCCTTTCGGTGCTTGAAGATTACCTTGATACCTTTAACGGCGCGGTAATTGCCGTTTCGCATGACCGCTACTTTTTAGACCGTTTTGCCGGTAAAATTTTTGCCTTTATGGGCGGGGGTGAAGTGCGCCAGTTTATTGGCGATTACACGCAGTACGAAGCAGCGCGCGCCGAAGCGCAAAGCCTTGCACGCAAAGAAGAACGTGCGCAGGGTGCAGCCAAGCCGCAGCAGCGCGAAGAAAAGCAGCGTGCGCCCAAAATGACATACAAAGAAAAACTGGAATACGAAAAAATTGAGCAGGTTATTGCGCAGGCAGAAGCGGAACTTAAAATGACCGAACTGGAAATTAACGCCTGCGGTACCGATTTTGTAAAATTAACGGAACTGACCGCCCGCCAGCAGGAACTTACGCAGCGCATCAGCGATTTAACAGACCGTTGGGCGTATCTGGAAGAACTTGCTGAGGCGGAAGCGGCAAAATAGAAAGGAGCTTTATGTTATTAGGCAAAAAGAATGCAGTGCGCCTGAGGCGGCTGCTTGACGTAATGATACCTATTTTAATAACCCAAACCGCCATTATGGCGATGAACTTCTGCGATTCAGCCATGAGCGGGCACGCCGGTGCCGTACATCTGGCAGGCACAGCTATCGGCGGCAATTTGTGGATGCCGGTAATGGCAGCGCTGAACGGTATTTTGCTCGGCAGCATGCCAATAATTGCCCACCTGCTTGGCAGGGGTGAGCGGCAGAACATCGGCAAGGTAGTGCGCCATACCATGTTTCTGGCAACGGTATTTTCGCTGCTGCTGCTGGTGTTTGGCGTATTGTTTTTAGATAAAATTTTGGGTACTTTCGGGCTGGAGCCGGAAGTGCATTACATTGCCAAAATGTATATCGCCGCTATCGGCGTGGGCATACTGCCGTTTTTCCTTTCAACCGCGCTGCGTGCGCTGGTAGATACCAGCGGCTACACCGGCATAACGATGAAAATATATCTTCTGGCGCTGCCGGTAAACGCCTTTTTAAACTATTGCTTTATTTTTGGCGAATTCGGCGCACCGCGGCTTGGCGGCATTGGCGCAGGGCTGGCGACAGGCATAACCTACTGGCTGGAATTTTTTATCTTTATCTGGGTTGTGCATAAACTACCCGCTTTTGCTCCGCTGCGCATTTTTACCGATAAATTTACAATCGAAGGGCAGCAGCTTAAAGAAAATCTTGCGCTCGGCCTGCCCATGGGCGCGGCAATTTTTATGGAAGCCAGCATTTTTGGCGTAATTGCCGTATTCATTGCCAAATTTGGCACAATCATCATTGCGGCGCATCAGGCGGCAATGAGTTTCAGCTCGCTGCTGTACATGGTGCCGCTCAGTTTCAGCATGTCGCTGACCATTGTGGTTGGTGTTGAAGCCGGCGCACGCCGTTTTGGCGAGGCAGTGCGTTACAGTCTTTTGGGCGTTGCCTGCAACCTGACCATTGCTGTTGCGCTTACTGTTTTTGTACTGCTCGACCGTGAATTTATAGCGCGCCTTTACACATCCGAACCGGCAATTATAGAAAAAACCATCGGCTTTTTGTTTTACGCCATGTTCTTTCAGGTTATGGATGCCACCGCCGCGCCAATACAGGGCATTTTGCGTGGCTACAAAGACGTTAAGGCAACCTTTTGGGCAGGGCTTGCAGCCTACTGGCTGATATGCCTGCCGCTCGGCTGTTATTTTGATTACTGTTTGAACCTCGGCCCTTCATCTTACTGGCTGAGCCTTGATTTCGGGCTGATGTGCGCCGTTATTTTCCTTGGCGGCAGGTTTCTGTATTTGCAGAGAAGAATTAAATTAAACGGCGGGTTGTAAAACTAAATCCGCAGTTTAAGCGGCTGTTTTATCGCGATATGCCGCTGAAAACGGCAGACCGGAGGTACACAATGAGCATTGAAAGAGTCTGTTATGATTGCTGGCAGGCAGGCAAAGATACCGGCCGGGAAATTGAAAACCCCGCCTGGCAGGATATTGAAAAAATGATTTTAAACCTTGATGGCGGGGAAAGAACGCTGGTTACCTTCGGCAATTACGATGAAGGTTTTTATATGGCCGTCGGCGGCGGTAAAAACGGAAAGTTTATCGCTTATGTTTCTTACGATGATGAAGAAAGAATTTATAATTTAGTTAATAAAAATGCTGATAAAAACATTATGGAAGAACTTGTTGTGGGCGGTCAGCGCGGGCTGTACCCGGCAAATGCCTGTGTGCGGATAGATATGGTACTATCTGCCGCCGGATATTTTTTTGAAACGCAGAAACTGAAAGCCGGTATAGACTGGGAAGAATAGCAACAGTATTTTGCGTTTCAGGCAATTACATACAACAATAAATAAGGCACTTGCAGCATCTGGCAGAAATTGTTTCGGGCAACAATTCCGCAAAAGCCGCAAGTGCCGTTTATTTTATTAAAAAGAGCATGAATAATGTAATTGAGAGCTGCACAAAACTCACATTATATGTAAATCAATAAATACCAATGTAATTTCCTTATCATTTACTTTACGCACAAAAAATCTTGCAGTTAAATCACTCATCTTTCCGTTAAGCGGAACATTATCATAGTGAATGACTGCAATATCATCTTTGCCCATCCAGCCGAAATCTGATGAAATATCAATGCTGTCTATAATCTTGTCTTTATCCGGATTGTCCCAGATAGATGTTACTTTATAATCGGCAGAACCGAATTCTTTTACTGCTTCTTCCCTTGTATAACCGGGGCAGCCATAAGTAAATACCGCCGATTCCAGTAATTCCGGCGTCCAGTGTTCATAATCGTCACAGGCAGGAAACATTTCAAAGGCTTCTTTGTATTTTTCCTGCGCCAGAAGTTCGTTCCATTCAATAACTAACTGTTTAATTTCTTCTTTGGTGGCTGTTATGGGTAAAGTTCTCATGGTATTTTCCTTTCGTGTTCAGCTTTGCCTGCTTTCCTGCTAAGCAGGATGTTGGCTGTGTTGAAATTACTTTTACAATGTTTCTTGATAGCAGGTGTTGTAATAATCCTGAAGAAGCTCTGTAAGGGAAACTGCCTGAAATTCCAGTTCATTTTCTTTTGGTCCGAACACTGCAATTTCATGGTTCCATAAATAAATTTCTCCTGCAACTGCCTTGCTTTCTTTAACTTGATAGGCAAAAAGGTTGCCGGCACCGTCGCCTCCAAAAAACAGTAAAGAGCCG
>USHB01000108.1 GCA_900554395.1 uncultured Phascolarctobacterium sp. | reverse complement strand
GATTCCGTTATGATAAAATCAGCGCCGGCAAGCTGTTCCGGGTCTGCTATAATAGGCGCACCGGGCTGCCCGACATCGCCGGTAAAAATCAGCTTGGTTGTTTTGCCGTCTTCTTCGGCAAATATCTCTGCCATGGCAGAACCGATAATATGCCCGGCAACTTTAAATTTAACCTTTATGCCCGGAATTACATCAAAGGCTTCATCAAAATCACGTACAACAAAATTTTTAAGCGCCGCATAAGCCTCATCAACAGTATACAGCGGCTTTATAAATTTACGTCCTGCACGCAGCCCCTTGCGGTTGGCAAACTCGGCGTCCGCCTCATGGATATGCGCACTGTCGGGAAGCAGTATGCCGCAAAGTTCCAAAGTAGTTTTGGTGCAGTATACAGGCCCTTTATATCCCTGAGCAATCAGTTTCGGTATCAAACCGCTGTGGTCGATATGTGCATGCGTTAAAACCAATGCATCAATCTCACCGGGGTTAAATACAAAATCACGCTCATTAAAAGCGTTAATCAGTTTAGAACCCTGGAACATACCACAGTCTATCAGCATTTTTTTGCCGCCTATTTCCAAAAGATAGCATGAACCTGTTACCATCCTTGTGGCACCCAAAAAAGTAATCTTCATCGTCACGCCTCCCTTTTAACTGCAAATTAAGTATGTTTATTATATTCTGCAAAAAACAAACTTTCCCTGCTTTTAATGTTAAATACCGCACGATAAAAAAGCCTGCATAAAACTTACGCAGGCTAATTATTTTATATTCATTTCAATAGTTCAACCGTTATCTCCGGGCACAAATTAGAGCCTATCGGGTGCAGGCGTTCGGAATATATTCCGTGGTAATCACTGCCGCCCGTACAAACCAAAGTATATTTTGTGGCTGCGGCACACACAATATTATGCAAAGCGCTATCATGTATCGGGTGCATGAGTTCTATGCCCCATAAGCCTGCTGCTTTTAGTTCCGGTAAACTGTCAAAATTATTCTGCTGACCAGGATGTGCAAGCACCGCCACACCGCCGCAGGCAGTTACAGCCCGTACAGCATCTGCTGCATCTGCATATTTAATGCCAAAATCTCCTGCACCGCCGCCATGAAAAACATTATGGTACACATGGCCAAAAAGTTGTTTTTCCTGTCCGCTGTCATATAAATAGTGCAGTATATGCTTTTTAAAAATATATTTATGTGCATACGGCTGCACATCTTCTGCTGTTATTTTATAGCCCATTTTTTGCAGCACAGCTATTTTTTGCAGAGAATTTTCATGTCTGGCTTTGGCAACCGGCTGACACAATTCTTCAATAGCATTTGTCGTTTTAAAATTATAACCCAAAATATGTACTTTTTTGCCTGTTTTATAATCACGCGCCGATATTTCCACACCGGACAGAACTTTAACGCCGTACTTTTTTCCTAAAATAATACTTTCATGCCAGCCTTCCGTTGTGTCATGTTCAGTAAAAGCAAGCAGTTTAATGCCGCAAGCGGCTGCTTTTTTCAATATCACTTCCCTGCTGTCGCTGCCATCCGAAAAATCAGAATGAATATGTAAATCCGCCTTCATGTTTTTATCAGTTCCTTTACATTAACCTTGATTTTATCTTACAAAGCCAGGTTATGAACTGCAAGCATTACGGCACATCTTTTACCAAGGTTTTACTTTAGCCCCTCTTTTTCAAGTGTATTTAAAACGTTTTAACCTGCTCTTAACAAAAAAATAAACCGGCTGCATTACACAACCGGTTTTGTTTTTAATTATTCTCTTACCTGTCCGCTGCCGGTAATAAGATATTTATACGAAGTCAGTTCCGGCAAGGCCATAGGCCCGCGGGCATGCAGTTTTTGCGTGCTTATGCCTATTTCTGCGCCCATGCCGAACTCAAAGCCATCCGTAAAACGCGTGCTGGCATTTACATAAACTGCCGCCGCATCCACGCAATCCTGGAATTTGCGCGCCATATTGTAATCTTCCGTCACAATACATTCGGAATGTTTGGTGCTGTATTTTGCAATATGCGCCAAGGCTTCATCAATACCGGAGACGATTTTTACGGAAAGGCGCAAATCGCCATATTCCGTTGCCCAATCTTCATCAGTCGCGGGCTGCACGCGCTCATCAAACTTTTGTGTTTCCTGACAGCCGAAAATCTGCACGCCTGCTTTAAAATATTCGTCCAGCATCAACGGCAAGAATTTACCGGCAATGTCTTTATGCACCAAAAGAGTTTCCATGGCATTGCATACGGAAGGACGCTGCACTTTAGCGTTAAAGGCAATTTTGCGCGCCATATCGCAGTCTGCCGCCGCATCTACATAAGTGTGGCAAACGCCGCTACCGGTTTCTATAACAGGCACCGTTGCATTTTGCACTACGGCTTTAATAACCCCTGCCCCGCCGCGGGGAATTACCACATCAACAAAATCATTCATTTTAATCAGCGCAGTTACGGCTGTGCGGTCAGCCGTATCAATAAATTGTATTGCTCCCTGCGGAATTCCCGCTGCTTCTGCCGCTTCCGTCAATACGCCTGCCACAACAAGGTTGCTCTGCATTGCTTCGCTGCCGCCTTTTAAAACCACGGCATTGCCGGATTTAAGGCACAGCCCGATGGCATCTGCCGTTACATTCGGGCGCGCTTCGTAAATAATGCCGATAACGCCGAGCGGAACACGTACTTTGGTAATTTTAAGGCCGTTAGCTAAAGTCTGCCCGCCGATAACATTGCCGACAGGGTCAGGCAATGCCGCAACCTGCTGCAAACCTTCCGCCATGCCTTTTATGCGTTCCGGCGTCAGGCGCAGTCTGTCCTGCATGGATTCACGCATGCCGTTTTCTTTAGCTGCCTGCATATCTCTGTTATTAGCTTCTATAATATAATCGGTTTTTGCCATAAGAGCATCTGCCATTGCCAGCAGCGCTTTATTTTTTACGGCTGTTGATACAACAGCAAGTGCGCCTGCCGCATTATGCGCAGCTTCGGCTTTAGCTTTTACCAGTTCAAAAGTACTCATTGTCCGCCCTCCTAATTTAAAATTACCAAATCATCACGGTGAATTACTTCATCATAATTTTTATGGCCAAGTATTTTTTCTATCTCATAAGTTTTGCAGCCTTTAATCTGCTGTAATTCATCAGAAGAATAGTGGCTCAGCCCGCGCGCCAGTTCAAAACCGTCCTGAGTTACCACGCTTACGGTGTTGCCGGCTTCAAAACTGCCTTCCACGCTGGTAATTCCGGCAGGCAAAATACTGCACCCGCCTGCTTTTTTTACGGCTTTTACGCAGCCGTCATCAACAATAATTTTACCGGCAATGCGCGCGCCAAATGCCAGCCAGCGTTTGCGGAACTGCAAACGGTTTTCTTTGGAGCTGAACAAGGTGCCGATTTCTTCGCCGTTTAAAATGCGTGAAATTACATCTTTTTCACTACCGCTGGCAATTACCATATTAATGCCGGAACTGGTTGCGTTTTTGGCAGCCTGCAATTTGGTAAACATGCCGCCGGTACCGACAGAACTGCCTGCTCCGCCGGCAAGCGCTTCAACTTCCGGCGTAATTTCTTCAACCTTGCTGATTAGTTTCGCATCCGGATTTGTCTGCGGATTTGCGGTATATAAACCTTCTACGTCTGAAAGAATGATGACTAAATCGGCATCCGTAATTCCTGCTACCAATGCGGACATATTATCATTATCGCCAATTTTCAATTCATCAAGAGCCACTACGTCATTTTCATTAACAATGGGGATAACGCCGTTTTTCAAAAGTTCCATAAAAGTATTGCGGGCATTGGTGTAACGGTGGCGGTCAATAGCCTCCATGCGCGTTAAAAGCACCTGCGCCACAATCTGCCCATATTCGGCAAAAAACTTTTCATAAGTGTGCATTAAAATGCCCTGCCCAATAGCGGCAGCAGCCTGTTTGCCTGGTATGGTCCGCGGTTTTTCCGGCAGCCCGAGGCGGTCAACGCCAACAGCTACCGCGCCGGACGTTACTAAAATCATTTCACGCCCCTGGTTCTGCAAATCGGCCATTTCACGCGCCAGACGGTCAATACGTGCAAAATCGCGCTTGCCGTTCTGGTGTGTAATTGTGCTTGAGCCTACTTTAACAACAACCCTTTTTGCTTTTTTTAAATCCGACCGCTGTAATACCATACCCCTCACCCCATTAATATTCTTTAAATTCAAATACCATATCGCGGATGCGCACCGTCTGTCCTTCAACAATACCTGCTTCCTTCAGGGCATCGTCAATTTTCAGGCTCTTCCAGATAAGCTGGAAGCGGTACAGTGCTTCATCATTATCAAAATTGGTCATGGCAACCAAACGCTCAATGTTTTTGCCGCGCACTTCAAAATCAGTATCGTTGCCGGGCACAATTTCAAAGCTGTCCGGGTCAATTTCATCCGGCAGAATGCCTTCTTCCTCATCTTCTTCCGGCACAAAATCCTGCAGCATTTCGTACGCCTTGTACATCAGTTCCTGCAAGCCTTCGCCCGTTGCTGCCGATACCGCCATAATTTCAAAGCCTTTGGCTTCTACATATTCTTTTACACGCTCAAAATTTTCCCTGCCTTCGGGCAAATCCATTTTATTGGCAACAACAAGCTGTTTACGGCGTGCCAGTTTATCGCTGTATTCTTTTAATTCAAAATTAATTTTTTCAAAATCGTCAATCGGGTCGCGGCCGTCTGTTCCGGATACATCAAGCACATGCAACAATACCTTGGTGCGTTCTACATGGCGCAGAAAATCATAGCCAAGCCCAACGCCCTGATGCGCGCCTTCAATTAACCCCGGAATATCCGCAAGCACAAAACTGCGTTCGGCATCAATACGCACCACGCCCAAAACAGGGGTCAGCGTTGTAAAGTGGTATGCCGCAATTTCCGGCCTTGCTGCCGATACCTGCGCAATAATGCTGCTTTTGCCTACACTTGGATAGCCTACAAGACCAACATCAGCAAGCAGTTTAAGTTCCAGTTTAACCCAGCGGTTTTCGCCCGGCTCACCTTTTTCAGCAAAAGTCGGCGCACGGTTGGTGGATGTTGCATAGCAGGCATTGCCTTTGCCGCCGCGACCGCCTTTGGCTACAACATACTCCTGCCCGTCTTCAACCAAGTCAGCAAGGCGTACGCCGGTTGCATCATCACGCACCAGCGTACCCATAGGCACTTTCACAATAACGTCATCTGCCCTGTGCCCGGTGCAGTTGCTGTTGCCGCCCTGTCCGCCGCGCTTGGCGACAAATTTACGTTTATAACGGAAATCAATCAGCGTGTTTAAATTTTTATCGGCACGCAGAATAACACTACCGCCGCGACCGCCGTTACCGCCGTTCGGGCCGCCCTTTTCTACAAATTTTTCTCTGCGGAAACTGCTCATGCCGTCGCCGCCTGCGCCTGCTTCCACATAAATTCTCGCTCTGTCAATAAACATTATAAAATCTCCTGTATCGTTTTTAAGGCAAACTTCTGCCAATTATATACTAATATTATACCTCATGCCGCCGCTGTTAGGCAAATCATTCGCCGCGCAGCCATTCTGCCAAAAGCTGAGAAGCAAACATCCCCAGTTTTTTATACGTTGCTACCGTGGGATGAATGCCGTCAAAATATGCTGCTTGCAGCTCCGTATCCGTTTCACCGATTGCATCCTGCAAATCCAGCAAAAATGCTTTGCCTTCAAACTCCATTATAATACGCCGCCGCAAAAGCTCTGCCTGCGCGTTATAATCGTCATCAGCCGCAAACAACGGCAAAACTATCGCCAGCGGCCATTTTTTTACATTGCAGTATTCCAAAGCACGCTTTATATCATC
>USHB01000107.1 GCA_900554395.1 uncultured Phascolarctobacterium sp. | reverse complement strand
CGCGGGCGTTAATCTGCTTAACAAATTCTTCGGCATAAGCCTTGGATAAACGCCAAACGTCAACATTAAAAATTTCACTGGGCTGAGCAGCGATATTGTCGCCGTAAACAATCATGATGGGAATTTTGGTAAGTTTATTAAATTCGGCCTCCGGTACTTTTATGGGCTGTAAGTTATCGAAAGCCAAGGCATTTTTGTAAGGCAGTATAGGTGTTGGCACGCTTTCCGGCAATACTATCTGCCCCGGTTCATAAGCTACAACGGCTTTAATTTTATCTGTTGCCATAGCGCTGAACCAGCCGTATTGTCCGCTGTTAGAGTGTGTCAGCAAAATGGCAGGACCTGTTTCTTCGGTAAGCGCCGCCATGGTTTGCCCCATAAAAGTACGGTGTTCGTTGGTGCGGGGGTCTATGCCGGTGTTAAAGGTTTGCTGGCGGAAGAACTGGTCTACGGCGTCAGGTGTCAGCGGAAACTGTGAGTTTTCATAAACGCTGGCTTTTTCACCGGGCTGCCAGATACCGTTGCGGAACGCTTCCCATACACCGCCTTCACTGGCAGAAGTAGGATGTTTGGAAGCATCGTCTTTGGGGGCATTGGTGTAACCGGCTCTGCCGCGGCGTGGCTGGTCTATAATATAAACAGCCCAGTCATCGCGCGTTAAAAGCGCCTGGTAACCTTCACGTCCGTCCGGAGTGCTTTCCCAGCTTCTGCCGGATTGACCCATGCCATGCCACATAATCAGCGGATAAGTACGGGCATCCTGGGGAATGTAATACTGTGCGTAACCATGGTCTCCATGAAAAGTGCCGCCGCCTGCTGTTTGCGCAACAGTACCGCCAAAAAACAAACTGCCCATTGTTTTAAGTTCAATGGTGCCTTCACTTTGCGCCGCATAAGCAGATAGAGGCATTATGGCAAGGGCTGCTGCGATGGTTAAGGCTTGTAATTTTTTGGATAATCTCATCGTAATTCCTCCTTTGAATGCACTTATGAGTTTTAATACTCACGTGTTGCTTAACTTTGCTACATGTATTATAATTTAAGCCAAGCAGCGTGACAATGACCGCTTTTGGCAATTTGCGGTTTATGCCACATTTTTTAAAAAGTGGGGTTTAACATGACGGAAAAAAACGATTTGCGCATAACTAAAACTTTAAAAGCCATCCGAACGGCTTTTAAAGAAATGGTACTGACAATGCAGCCCGCTGAAATTACCGTTAAAGAATTAACAAGGCGTGCTGCGGTAAACCGCAAAACATTTTATTTGCACTATGAGAGTATTGAAAGTTTGTACGAAGAATTTATCCGCAACATTGCAGACGGTTTTGCCAGAGAACTTGCCAAAACCACTGTACAGTTTGGAAAAGATGCTTTTAACATGCCCAATATCAACAGGGTGTTTTTTAATTATTATGCTTCTGACCCACTGGCAGAACGGATTATCTGCAACCCTTATTACCGCGGGTATTTCAACAGGGTTTCTGCCCTTAGTTTGCAGCGCACGCTGGATGAGTTTAACCCTTACGGTTATTTGCCGCAGGCAGAGCAGAATATAATTTTTACTTTTTTGTGCAATGCTTCCGAGGATATGTTCTACAAGTGGGTAGAAGATGGCAGGCAAATTCCGTTGGAGAGGGTTATTGAAATTACTTCTGCGCTTTTAATGCATGGACAGATGGGTTTTGCCGGAATGGCTGCTAAAAAATAGTTGCTGCGCGTATCAATCAGTTTTTACTGCTAACGTACGTTAATATATTAGGAAACAAGGTAGATTATATATAATAAACCTTCGGTTTATTTGGAACAAGGTAAGAACGTATAGGCGGCAAAGAAAAGATAAAGAGAAAAAACAGGCAAAAAAGAGAAAAGAAAAGAAACTTATATCCACATAAACGGTTTACTAATGCTTAAATTAACCGTCCGTAAAACTTTTTGCGCATATTTTTGCGGCAGCGGCTAAACTAAGTTTTAAAGGCGCGGTTAATTTTTATCTGCCGTAAGGCGTTTATATGGGCGTAAGGCAAAATAAAAAGCCCGGCGCATTAATGCCGGGCATTGTGTTTAAAACGTAAATTTTTATGGTGTTGCGGGCAGGGCTGGCGGTTATTTTTCGTTTACTATCAGCGCCATAACGACAAGGTCAGTTTTGGAATGTGCATTGTTGCCGATGCTGTGGCTTTCGCCTTCGGTGCAAAAGGCAACATCGCCGGGAAACAGTTCCATTTCTTCGCCGTTATCGTTGTATTCTGCGGTGCCGCTTAAAATATACAGCGTTTCGCTGGTGCCTTCGTGTTTGTGGTAGCCCAGGCTGCACCCGGGTTTTAAAATTACGCGCGCGTAAGCTGCAATTTTGCCGCCGTAAACTTTTTCGTCAATGATGTGTTCCATAATGGTGGTGCCGGTTCCGCCGGCGCGTTTTTCAAAGTAATCGGTTTTTCTGTCTGTAACAAGCATTTTTTTAATTCCCCCTGTAATAAAAGTAACAGTATTGTTTATTCGCAGGTGGTGCGCAAAATTCCTGCGAAAAAATTTTAAAAAATTTTCATTTTACCTCTTTACAATTTTAGCGAACTAAAGTATAATCTAAAACATAACAACAATATTTAATTTTTTGAAGGGGGATTTTCAAATGAAAAAATTACTTGTATTGGCAATGACGTTAATTACCGCTTTGTGCCTGGTTGCCGGCTGCGGCAGCGACGGCCCGAAAAAAATGGTTGTAGGCCTTGACGATAACTTTGCGCCGATGGGCTTCCGCAACGAGAAAAACGAAATTGTCGGTTATGATATTGATATGGCTCGCGAAGCTTGCAAACGCGCAGGCCTTGAAGTTGAATTCAAACCTATCGACTGGGCTTCCAAAGAAGCTGAAATGAAAGGCAAACGCATTGACGCTATCTGGAACTGCTTCACCGTTAATCCGGAACGCGCCGAAGTTTACCAGCTTTCCAAACCGTATATGAAAAACGCTCAGCTTATTGTTGTTCCTGTTAATTCCACCATCAACACTATTGCCGATTTGGCAGGCAAAGTTGTAGCAGTACAGGATGACAGCACCGGTTCCTACATTCTGGACGGTAATGACGAAATGCGCAATTCCTTGAAAGAATACAGAAAATATCCTGATTTTGCAGCGGTTTACATGGACATTGACAGCGGCCGCGTTGAAGCAGCAGTTGTTGACGCAGTGCTGGCACGTTACTATGACAGCAAAAACCCCGGCAAATACAGAATTCTTGAAGAAAACCTTGGCGATGAAGTTGTAGCAGTTGCTTTCCGCAAAGACGATAAAGAATATGCTCCGCTGATTGATAAAGCGCTTGATGAAATGAAAGCTGACGGTACTGCCAAAAAGATTTCCGAACAATGGTTTAATGCAGATTTGACCAACTATTAAGATTTATGTAAGCTGCGGGCCGGTGGCTGAACTGCCGGCCCGTAATACTGTTAATGCCCGAGGAGTAGAAAATGGATTATATTATCAGCATCCTGCCGCAGATGTGGGAGGGAACCCTTGAAACAATAAGATTGTTTGCGATAACGATTGTGCTTTCGATACCGCTTGGCGTGCTTTTGGCACTGGGGCGCGTATCCGGCATTAAGGCGCTGCGCGATATTATCGGCGTGTATGTATGGCTTTTGCGCGGTACGCCGCTGATGCTGCAGTTATTGTTTGTATATTACGGCCTGCCGTTCATTCCCGGCATCGGCGTAAGGCTGGATGATTTTCCGGCAGCAATTCTGGCATTTGTGCTTAACTATGCAGCATATTTCTGCGAAATTTTCCGCGCCGGTATTCAGGCTGTGCCTAAGGGACAGTATGAGGCTGCCCGTACTTTGGGCATGAATTATGTGCAGACCATGCGCCGCATTGTGCTGCCGCAGGTGTTCCGCATTATTCTGCCGCCGGTAAGCAACGAAACCATTACTCTGGTTAAGGATACTTCCTTAATTTATGTACTGGCAATGAATGACCTGCTGCGTACCACGCGCAACCTGGTTCAGCGCGATTTCAGCATTACGCCGTTTTTGGTGGCTGGCGTGTTTTATCTTTTGATGACGCTTGTTTTAACTTACGGTTTTAATAAGCTGGAACGCAAATATTCCCGTTATGAATGAGGTGCGGTAAATAATGAAGAAAATAGTTGCACAAAATATCTATAAAAGTTTTCAGGGGCTGGAAGTTTTAAAGGGCATTAACTTGAGTGTTGATGAAGGCGAAGTTGTGGCTGTTATAGGCCCGAGCGGCGGCGGTAAAAGTACGTTTCTGCGCTGCCTTAACAAGCTGGAGGTTATTGATAAAGGCAATATTATTATCGACGGCGAGACGCTTGCCGAAACCAAGCCGGACGGGCAGGTTGTATATGCTCCGGGTGATGAAAGCCGCCGTATCGCCTGCAAAATGGGCATGGTGTTCCAACAGTTTAATCTGTTTCCGCACATGACGGTGCTGGAAAATTTAGTTGAAGCGCCGGTGCAGGTGCAGAAGCGCAACCGCGATGAAGTTGTTGAAGAAGCCAAAGTGCTTTTAAGTAAAGTAGGGCTTTTGGAAAAAGCGCACGAATACCCGCGCCGTTTAAGCGGCGGGCAGCAGCAGCGTGTGGCTATTGCGAGGACCCTTGCAATGGAGCCTGAGGTCATACTCTTTGACGAGCCTACTTCCGCTCTTGACCCTGAGTTCGTTGGCGAGGTTCTGAACGTTATGAAAGACCTGGCTCAGGCAGGAATGACAATGATAGTTGTCACACACGAAATGGGCTTTGCTAAAGAAGTCGGCGACAGAGTTATGTTCGTTGACGGCGGCTTAATCGTTGAAGAAGCGACGCCTGAAGAGTTCTTCTCTCATCCGAAGAACAAACGTACGCAGGATTTCCTCTCTAAGATTCTCTAAAAATCCATTTTTCAGATATTTTTTGCAAATCAGACCTTCGGGTCTGATTTTTTATGCAGAAAAGATTTTTCGTTTGCCATTCTTAAATAGAATAGGATTTATCGTTTTTTCTATAAAAATTTGCATAACAAGAGTACAAATATGAAAATTTCTCGTCTTTGCCTTCTTGCGGCCTCCCTAGCCGCAGTCCTGACCGTTACCGGCTGCGATGATAAAAAAGCAGCTGCTCCCGCAGCTAAGGCCCCTGCCGCTAAAACGTATAACGTCGGTGTGGTTCAGCTTGTCGAACATCAGGCTTTGGACGCCGCTAACAAGGGTTTTGTCGACGGACTCGCCTCCAAGGGTTTCGTAGAAGGCAAGAACGTCAAATTTGATTTTCAGAATGCCCAGGCCGACCAATCCAACCTGCGCAACATTGCCACCCGTTTTACGGGCAACAAAGTAGATCTGATCGGAGCAATCGCAACGCCTGCTGCTCAGACAATGGCTAATGCGACCAATAAGATTCCTATCGTTGCAACCGCCGTGACCGATTTTGAAATCGCCAAACTCGTTAAGAGCAATGACAAGCCGGGTACCAATGTCACCGGCTCTTCCGATATGGCTCCGATTAACAGCCTGCTCGAGCTGATCGTTAAGATTTATCCGAACGCTAAAAACGTCGGTGTGATGTACTCTTCCAGCGAGATCAATTCCGAACGCCAGGTTCAGATCTTCAAAGAAGAAGCCAAGAAGTACAACCTCAGCGTTCGCGAGGCTACGGTTTCCAACGTCAATGACATTCAGCAGGCTGCTCAAAGCTTGGTAGGCAAAGTCGATCTTATCTATACCCCGACGGACAACACCATTGCTTCTGCCGTTCCGGCTCTGATCAAGATCACAGAAAAAGCTAAGCTGCCGGTCTTTGCCGGTGAAGGCGGCGAAGTCAAAGGCGGAGCTACAGCTGCGATCGCAATTGATTACTACGAACTCGGCAAGATCGCAGGCACTATG
>USHB01000106.1 GCA_900554395.1 uncultured Phascolarctobacterium sp. | reverse complement strand
ACTGGTTCCATTTGTAATTTAAAGCCGCTTTTTCGCTGATGCCAACGGTAATGCCTGCATAGGGCGAGGTTTCTTTGCTGCCTGCGCTGTAACCGTCGTAATCGTTATTGCTAGGCAGGTTCATGCCAACGTCGATAGCGGTTTTGCCTGCGCCGTAACTTCTAAGCGGTGCGGCATAAGCTGCGCTTGTAATTCCAAGTGCAGCAATAATTGCCAGTGCTAAAAGTTTTTTCATTATTATTACCTTCTTTTATTTGTTAATCTGGCCGTCTACACCTTTAACAAACCAATCCATGGAGAGCAAATCCTTATCGGTAAGTGCCTGCCCTGCCGGTACGCGTTCTGCGCCGGTCTGGTCATACAGCGGGCCTGCAAAAACAACAAGTTTGCCGTCGATGATATTCTGTTTGGCTGCGTCAGCCAGTTTTTTGGTTTCGTCCGTTACAGCTGGGCCGTAAGGAGCAATATCAACAACTTTATCTTTCATGCCGCCCCAGTAAGCGGAAGATTTCCAGGTGCCTGCTTCAACTTCTTTGATGGTTTTTTCATAGAACGGGCCCCAGTTCCAAACTGCCGAGGTGAGAGAAGCCTTCGGTGCGTTGGCAGACATGTCTACATTGTAGCCGATGCCGTAAACGCCGCGTTCTTCTGCTGCCTGCTGCGGGCCGGGGGTGTTCTGGTGCTGGGCGATAACGTCAGCGCCTGCGTCAATCAGCGTTAAAGCTGCCTGTTTTTCGGTGGTGGGGTTGTACCAGGTGTTGGTCCACAGAACTTTAACGGTTGCTTCCGGGTTCACGCTCTGCACGCCGAGGGTAAAGGCATTGATGGCGCGGATAACTTCCGGAATCGGGAAGGCGGCTACAAAGCCGATGGTGTTGGTTTTGGTCTGTTTGCCTGCAACAATGCCGGTTACATAACGTGCTTCGTACATGCGGCCAAAGTAGGTGCCTACATTGGGAGCGGTTTTAAAGCCGGAGCAGTGCAGGAAAGTAATATCCGGGAATTTTTTGGCTACATTAATGGTCGGGTCCATGTAACCGAAGCTGGTGGTGAAAATAATTTTGTTGCCCTGTGCGGCAAGCTGGTTGATAACGCGCTCGGAGTCAGCGCCTTCCGGTACGGATTCCATAAAGGAAGTCTGTACTTCGGGCATGTTGTTGGCAACATACTGACGGCCGAGTTCGTGCGACATGGAATAGCCGCCGTCTTTGGCAGAGCTTACATAAACGAAAGCAGCTTTGGTTTTGCCGGCAGCCGCTTCATCTTTTTTATCGCCGCCGCAGCCGGCTAAAAGGGTGCCGCAGGCAAGCAGGGCAATAAGAGAACAAGCAAGAAATTTTTTCATTGTTTAACCTCCGTCCGTAATTTATATATTTAATTGTAGCAATTTAGCAGGCAAAGCGCAAGAATTTGTGAAAAGAATTGCAAAAGACTTGTCAAAAATGGCTTTTAAAGAGATAATTATAATGAGTATTTATTTTTAGATTAGGACGGCGCGTATGTCAGAAAATAACGGCAGTACAGGCAATAAAAAATTTTTAAAGGGTACTTTAATTCTTACGGCTTCCAGTATGGTTGTTAAGGTTATCGGTTCGCTGAACTGGATTATCCTTTCACGTATTCTGGGCGGCGAAGGCATCGGCCTTTACCAGATGGGCTTTCCCATTTACCTGATGGCGATAACGGTATCGTCGGCAGGCATACCGGTGGCTATTTCCATTATTACCGCCGAAAAAGTGGCGGAAAATGATTTCTTCGGCGCCAAAAGAGTGTTCAATGTCTCGCTCAGGCTGTTGTTTATCAGCGGTTTGGTGTTTTCATCGGCGCTGTGGTTTGGCGCAGGCTGGCTTATTGAAAACCACTGGATTCGCGATGCGCGTGCGTATTATTCCATTATCGCACTGGCGCCGGCAGTATTTTTTGTAACTTTTCTTGCCAGCTTCCGCGGATATTTGCAGGGCTGGCAGATTATGATGCCGACAGCGGCTTCGGAAGTTGTCGAGCAGCTTATGCGCGTTGTGACGATGATTGTGTTTGCGTATATGTTCATGCCTTACGGGCTGGAATACGCAGCGGGCGGCGCCAGCATGGGCGCAGGCGTCGGCGCATTCTGCGCGCTGCTTGTGCTGATGTGGTTTTACGCTCGCCTTAAACGCAGTTTAAAAGCAAAAATGCAGGGCACTGTTGCCAAAGAGCCGGAACCTGCACGGAAAATAATTACCCGTTTACTGAAACTGGCTCTGCCGGTATCGCTCAGCAGTTTAATGCTGCCGGTGGTTGCCAACCTTGATTTGCTTATAGTGCCGCAGCGTTTGGAAGCTGCTGGTTTTTCAGTTGGTGAATCTACCGAACTTTTCGGTTATTTAACGGGCATGGCGGTGCCGCTGGTAAACCTGGCAACAATTTTTACGGCGGCAATGACGATAAACCTTGTTCCTGCCATTTCCGAATCGCGCACGCTTAAAGACGAAGCAGGCATTAAAGCCAAAATAAGAACGGCCTTTCGCGTGGCGATGATAATTACTTTGCCGTGTTCCGTAGGCCTGTACTTTTTAGCAGGCGATGTGGCTGCGCTTATTTATAACGCGCCCGGGGCGGCAGGTGCAATCCGCACCATGAGCTTTGGCATTTTCCTTTTGGGGCTGCACCAGATAAGCACCGGTATTTTGCAGGGGCTTGGCAAAACGGCGCTGCCTGTTATTGCCATGATTCTGGCAGCGGCAATTAAAGTCTGCCTCAGCTGGGTGCTTACGGCACAGCCGGAACTGGGCATTAACGGTGCATCTTTGGCGACACTGGCAGATTTTGGCATTGCTGCTCTTTTGAACATGATGTTTATTTATAAACACGCCCATTACACTCTCAGCATTTCCGGCTTTATTAAGCCTGCGCTTGCATCGGCGCTGATGGGCGCTGCCGTATATGGCGTGCTGGCGTTAACTTCCGGTTGGGGCGCATGGGCAATATTGGCGGCCATGCTTGTGGCAATGCCGGTGTATGCCATAGCTTTGGCAGGCTTTGGCGGACTGAACAAAGATGACCTGGAGGACATTCCCTTTATTGGGCGCAGAGTGCTGGCGCTTGGTCAGCGTTTTGGTTATTTTAAATAAGAGGGATAACAATGCAGAAAGATAAGTTTTATACATTTACATCGCCGGGAGGCAAAACATATAAAATACCTCCGGCGGTGTTTAAGGCAGCGGCCGTGCTTGCCGTTGCGGCAATGGGCTTTGGCGTTTATGCGGCGTATGCTTTTGCGCGTTACCACGCATGGCAGCAGGAATTTGCCGATTACCGCGCGCATAAGGCGGAATACGAACAGCGTATGCAAAGTTTATTGGACGACAACGAAAAAATGCTGCGCGATATGAACGAAATGACAACGCTTGAAAGCAGGCTGCGCCGTGCGCTGATACGCGACCCGGAAAACAATTTGCAGCTTGGCACGGCGGCGCAGAGTGAAAGCCCTGCGGTTCAGCCGGAATATATGGGTAAGGGCGGGCCTTCCGATATGGGCATGGCTGAAAACTTATCGCTGCTGGAAGTTCAGAATAAAAATATCAAGCAGCAGATTGAAGATAAAAAGGCTTCCATGAAAGAACTGCTTTTGGCGATGGAAAAACGCAGCAATTCATTAAACGGCTTTCCCGATTTATGGCCAACTGACGGCGGCGTAATAAGTTCTGCCTATGGCGGGCGCATAGCGCCGATTGGCACCGGTTACGACTGGCACCCAGGAATTGACATTGCCATTGATTTTGGGGCGCCTGTATATGCGGCGGCGGCCGGAACGGTGGAAACTGCCGGCTGGAATGGCGGTTATGGGCGTTATGTACAGATTGACCACGGCAACGGCTACGAAACGGCTTACGGGCATATGAGCAGCATTGCCGTAACAAACGGCGATACGGTGCGCAAGGGCGATATTATCGGCTTTGCAGGCAGCAGCGGTTACAGCACCGGCCCGCATATCCATTTTGAAGTTATGGTTGACGGGCAGTATATTGACCCGATGTATATGTTAAACAGCAAATAACAATCCGCGCAAGCGGTAAAATATTAAAATAAAACCGGAGGCGATTTTATGAAAAAATTTATTATTTTGCTTACCACGCTTTTGACAATGGCTTTTGCGGCAAGCTGCTTTGCAACCGAAAACAGCAGCGCGCTGAGCGATGCGGAAAGTTCTGCCCAGAAAGTAATTACCGCGCTTGTTGCCAGCGATACGCTTGGTTATAAAGACGCTGAAAAAGCTATGTCGGCAGACCTTGCACAACAGATGAATATTAACACTTTTATTGCCATGCAGCGCCAGGTAAAGGAAAAATTCGGCAATCTGAAAGAAACCAAATTTTTCTCATTTGAACGTTTTGATAAAGCTGACCGCCTGACCTATATTGCAGGTTTCAGCAGACAGCCTGCTGTAAGCATTGTTTTTGAACTTGATAAAAAAGAAAAAATTACCAACTTCAGCTTAAATGCCCTTGAAGTACAGGAAAACACAGCAGAATAAAATTAAAGGCATACGCAAAAGCGTATGCCTTTTTTATATATAAGCTGCGCTGAAATAAATTTAACATTGGCTGCTTTAAGCAAAGCTAAATTTTACATCTGCTTAATAGCGGCTGAATAATCCTCCGTTATAATCAAAACAGTACAAATAAATTTGGTTTGGGAGGAGCAACATGACTAACTTAAACGACAAAATGTCGCGCAGAAAATTTTTGCAGATGACTGCCGGAGCCGCTATTGGGGCTGCGATGCTTAATGTGCCGGGAATGGCTTTTGCCGCCGGTGCCAAAGCTAAAGCAGCGGCTTACACCAATTTGCCGGATGCAGTGCCGCTTGCAGCAAATTCTGAATTGGTGCAGCTTTCTTACAAAAAAATTAAAGATGCTGTTAAAAGTATTAATGACAGTTCGTTAAGAAGCATGACCATGGCAATTATTGAAAATCCGGTGCCGTCATTCATGCAAAACTATCAGCTGCCGGGCAGCAAACAGGTTTTATACAGCAAGTTGGCAGCTGCCGGTTTGATTGATACATCCAAAATTTCGGCAGAGCAGCTTTTGCCGCCCTATAAAGGCGGTTTACCGCAGCCGTTTTATTCTGCTCCCGGCAGCGGATATGCCAGCCACCATGCTTATCCGGGCGGGCTTGCTACCCATACGGCAGCCAATCTGTCAATTTCCGAAGGCATTTATAACACTTACAGGGATATTTTTAACAGCGACATCAGCCACGATATTATAATTTCCGCGCAGGCGCTGCACGATTTGGCAAAACCGCTGGTATTCCAGTGGCAGAAAGATCAGTCATCTTTGCCGGAATATACCATTGCCGCAACAGGCGCGCACCATATTTTAAGTATTGCCGAAGTAATTTACCGCGGCTTCCCGGTTGAAGAAATTGTAGCGCAGGCTTGTGCGCATACCATTCCGAGTGGCAAGGACGAGCAGGTTGTGGCAGGTTACCTGAAAGCGGCAGCCATTATTGCAGGTAAAGATGCGGTAAAACTTGGCCTTGTAAACAGCAATGATACAATTCCCACGCCGCATAAGCAGGAAGGTTATATCGTCAGCCTCGGCGACCATGACTTTGTTTTGAGCGGCCCGGCCTGCCAGAAATCAGTTGCCATTCTTAAACAGATTGCCGTCAAAGATTACGGCATGACGAAAGCTGAACTGGAAGGCGAACGCTTCAACCGCTTCCGTAACTACATTGGCGCCCAGTATTCCATGATGTACATTGACAGCCTTGCTTCAACCAAAAACGGCATGGATAGAATCCGCAAGGCAGTAAAAAATGTAATTATTAAATAAGCCTGTAGCTTGAAAAAAAGTATAGTTGGATATATTATAATTACAGATTCGAAGAGGAACCTCCATGAGGTAACTAA
>USHB01000105.1 GCA_900554395.1 uncultured Phascolarctobacterium sp. | reverse complement strand
AACTTGGTAAATTGCTTGTGGAAGAACAGGTTTACCGTGCCAACCGGGCCGTTACGGTGCTTGGCAACAATAAGCTCGGTAATGTTTTTATTTTCCGTCTCGGGGTTATAATAATCTTCGCGGTACAGGAACATTACAATATCGGCATCCTGTTCCAAAGAGCCGGATTCACGCAAATCGGAAAGCATCGGGCGTTTTACCTGGCGCGATTCTACGCTGCGGCTAAGCTGCGAAAGAGCGATAATTGGCACGTTCAGTTCACGCGCAAGGGCTTTCAGCGAGCGGGAAATTTCCGAAACTTCCTGCTGGCGGTCGCCGCTTGTGTTGCGCTTGCCGCTGCCCTGCATTAATTGCAGGTAATCGACAACGATTAAATCAAGCCCGTGTTCTGCCTTTAAACGGCGTGCGCGGCTGCGCATTTCCATGGCCGTTATGCCCGCAGTATCGTCAATATAAATCTGCGCTGCGCTTAAAGTATCGGCAGTCTGTATAAGCTGCATCCAGTCTTCATCACGCAGTTCGCCAATACGCAGGCGCTGCGAATCTATATTGGCTTCAGCGCAGAGCATACGCTGTACAAGCTGCTCTTTGCTCATTTCCAAACTGAAAAAGGCTACTACTTTAGGTTTGCCGTCCGTCTGCCTGCCGCTGCGGATAGCCACATTCTGCACAATGTTCAGCGAAAGCGCCGTTTTACCCATGGAAGGGCGCGCTGCCAGAATGATAAAATCACTGGCATGCAGGCCGCTGGTTAAATTATCAAAATCAACAAAACCGGTCGGCAGGCCGGTTAAACCGTTTTTGTTATTCATCAGGGCTTCCAAATCCCTGAAAGAATCCATAACGATATTATTAATCGGCACAAAGTCGGTATCTTTTTTGCGGTTGGAAATATCCAGTATTTTCTTTTCGGCAGTATCAATTATGTCGCTTACGTCATCGCTGCCTTCATAGCCAAGTTCTGCAATTTCCGTTGCGGAACGCACAAGCTGGCGCAGAATGGATTTTTCTTCAACAATGCCTGCATGATATACCACGTTGGCTGCTGTCGGCACGGCATTGGCAAGCGAGGTAACATAAGCAATGCCGCCAATATCTTCCAGCTTGCCGTTTTTCTTTAAAACCTCCGTTACCGTTACCAAGTCGACGGCTTCGTTACGGTTATAAAGTTCCAGCATGGCATTAAAAATAACTTTATGCGCTTCGCGGTAAAAATCTTCCGCACGCAGCTTTTCCATAACTTTGGCTATCGCTTCACGTTCAAGCAGCATAGCGCCAAGCACAGCCTGCTCTGCCTCTATGTTTTGCGGTGGTACTCTGTCAATCATGGCGTGCCTTATTCAGCCGCTACGGTTACGGCAAACTCAGCGGAAATTTCCGGATGCAGTTTGGCAACCGCGGTATATTCGCCAATGCCTTTAACGGCAGTTTTCAATTCTACTTTACGGCGGTCAATATCAAGTTTAGTCTGTTCAATAAGTGCTTCGGCAACATCTTTACTGGTTACGCTGCCGAACATTTTGCCATTTTCACCAACGCGCACTTTAACAATAACATGTACTTTTTTAAGCTGTGCTGCCAGCATAACGGCTTCATCTTTGCGCTGTGCTGCGCGGTGTGCCTGCGTTGCCTTATCCTGTTTGGCCTGGTTTAAGTTAGCTGCGTTGGCTTCTTTGGCCATTTTGCGCGGCAGCAGATAATTGCGGCCATAGCCTTCTGCGGTTTCTACAATATCGCCTTTTTTGCCTAAATTTTTAACGTCCTGCAACAGAATCACTTTCATTTTCATCATTCTCCTCTAACTGATTTTTCGCCAGTGCGATAATTTGTTTTTTAACTTCTTCAACACTGATATTTTTAAGCTGTACGCCGGCAACCGTCTGGTGTCCGCCGCCGCCAAGCTCTTCCATAATAATCTGTACGTTTACGGTACCGTCGCTGCGTGCGCTTACGCCCAGCGAACCGTCCGAAGAATATTCCGTAATAACAACGCTCATGCAGATGCCGGCAATATAAACCATGGCATCTGCTGCCTGAGCGGCAATAACGGAAGACCTTACTTCTTTGGGAGCATCATTATAAACGGAAATCATTATGCCCGGTTCCGGCATTTCCGCCTCAGCAATCAGGCGCGATTTTATCTGCACGGATTCAAGGTCATCTTTAAACAACTGCCTTACCATATTCGGGTCGGCACCGCTGCGGCGCAAAAGCGCGGCTGCTTCAAATGTACGCTCGCCGGTCTGCACGGCAAAGTTTTTGGTATCTACCACAATGCCGGCATAAAGCGCAGTTGCTTCGCCTTTGGAAAACTCCAGCCTGTCATTAAAGTAACCAACCAGTTCCGTAACCAGTTCACTGGTTGATGATGACGAGGGCTCCATATACTGCAAGGTTGTATTTTTAATGGCATCTTCCGCCCTGCGGTGATGGTCAATAATAATGCGCCACGGAATAGCCTCCAGCACTTTTTGGCTGGCAGAAAGCATTTTGCGGTGATGGTCAACAAGTACAAGCAATGATTTGGGAGCAATATGTTTCAGCGCTTCTTCTTCTTCAATCATAATATCAGCGTAAACATCGTCTTCGTCCATCAGCTTCATATCATTGCTGCGCAGGGTTTCGGCAATTTTGCGCACCGATTCGTTCTGTCCGCTGACCACAATATATGTTTCTTTATTTAAGCTGCGTGCCAGTTTTGCCATGCCGATAGCGCTGCCGATAGCGTCAAAATCTTCCATGGTATGTCCCATAACAAAGATTTTTTCTGCGCTCAGCATCAGTTCATGCACGGTATGCGCCACAATGCGGGCACGCACGCGCGTGCTTTTTGCAGCCACGGCCGTAATGCCGCCAAAGAACTGTAAATTGCCGCCGATAGCTACAACTACCTGGTCGCCGCCGCGCCCCAATGCCAAATCAAGCGCTTTGGCAGCATTCAGGCTTACTTCTTCAAGGCTGCGCCCGTCGCAGGAAATACCAACACTGATTGTCGGCGTAATTTTATTGCCAACCTGTATTTCGTGTACTTTTTCCAGAACAGGGAATTTCTTTTCCATCAAGTCCTGCAAAGATGCCTGGTTGATGCCGATAAGATAACTTTCCTTATTGTTGGCAAGAATAAAACCGTTTTCTTCTTCTGCCCATTTGCTTAAAACTTCGTTTACTTCGCCGGAAATATTGGCGCGGGTGCTTTCGCCCATGCCTTTGGTAACGTCCTCATAGTTATCAAAGCGCACATAAGCGAGGCACAGTTTTTCGTTAGCGTATTTTTGGCGCAAAAGTTCAAAATCCGTTACATCTGTAAGATAAAAAATAAGGCTGCATCCTTTATTTTCCTTTTTGGAATTACGGTCGCCGGTTTGAACACGGCAGTGGCGCAAACGGTAATAACGTCCATTGATAAGCAGCAGGCGTTCGCCATCTTTAATGCTCAAAGCATCAAAAGCATTTTCCGGCAGGTCGAAAATTTCTTCCGGACGTTTGCCGTCTACATTTTTAACACCGGCATATCCGGCATATTCCACAAACAGTTCGTTTTTCCATTGCAGTTTGCCGTCCTGCCCAAACACCGCCATTGCCACTTCAAGGTTCTGTATTGCATAATGGCTGGTGCGTTCAATATTGCGCACAATGGTATCAAGGTAGCCGTTAAACTGAATTTCCTTATTATAAAACCCTCTGCGGCTATACCAGTATAATCCGCCCATTGCGCCAAGGCCTACCGGCAGCCACCACCATCCATAGAAGGTTAAAACTACGGTAAAGCCTGCTATAATGCCAAGTGGCACCTTCATGTCATTCCAAAAATTCCAGATTTTGTTGAACATTTTTACCGCTCCCTTTACAGGCTGCGTTCTTTTAATTTACGGTAATCAAAAACAGGTTCAAACGCACCCAAGAGGACTATCAATATCGAAAATACCTGTACAGCAAATGCTAAAATTACAGCTATCGTTCCCCACCACTGAGGTTTTTCGTTTTTATTAATCCACCAGTAAACAAGCGCAAGCCCCTGTACAAAAAATACCACGCTGGTAACCATTTGCAGGTTTATGGCAATATCCTGCACAAGCTGCGGGGCATCACTCCAAAACGAAACTATCATTACGGATATGCCGTAAGGCCAGATAAAATATTCCGGCACGCGCCAGTGAATAAACGGCGGCAGCGGAGCAAACGCAGCGCCCATTTTAATAAGAACCTTGCGTGCCGCCATATAGTTGGCAAAAGCAAGCAGCGGCGCACAAACCACAAAAGAACCCGGCAAAATAAGCCTGATTGTTTTTAAAAGCTCCTGATTGCCTTGAAGCGCTGCTGCAATTTCTTCTTCACTCATACCGGCCTGACGGTAATAAACAGCGCTTTCCTGCATTGCCTGTTCAAGCCCTTCAAACATCATGTTTACAGGGTCAGTACCCATAATAAGCATGCCAAGCCATATGCTTAATATAATGGAAACAAGCGCAGCAGCCGAAGAAAACAGCATTGTTTTCACCGGTTTATAACCGCGGTACATACATTCGCCAAGCACCAGCGCCAGCAAGCCAAACATTGCCATAATGGAAAGCGACTGAACCGGCCCCAAAAGCGAGCCGATAACGGCGCAGGCAACAATTAAACTCATTATGCTCCAGCGCAGACCGTTGCGCATGCCGCACACAGCTACCGGCACCGGCCACAGCAAATTAAACAGCGCCCCCAACACGGGCAGATATGCGCCAAGAATGGCAAACAAAACGGCAATGGCAGCTAAAATACCGGCCTCTACCATTTCTGAAGTTTTTCTTACCAAAATGTTCCTCCTTTTATAACAGGGCATACGCCCACGTAATTATATTTTACCGCAAAAAGGCAAAAAAGCAAAGTAAAAGTAAACTCCTGCATACCTGTAAAAATTACTGAATCAATGTTAAAATTAAAATAATTAATAATAAAAGGAGCTTATGTTATGGCTGAAAATAAAATTTGCGGGCGTTTTGCACCATCGCCCAGCGGCAGAATGCACCTTGGCAACATTTTCTGCGCGCTGCTTGCATGGTTAAGCGCACGCGCCCAAAACGGCAATATGCTGCTGCGCATAGAAGACCTTGACACTTCGCGCTGCACGGAAGAAAAAGCGCAGGTGCTGATGGATGATTTGCTCTGGCTTGGCCTGGACTGGGATTATGGCGCAGCCCCCGGCAAACCGGCAGACGAATTTTATCAAAGCCGCCGCAGCGGAATTTACAAAAAATTTTTTGACAATCTCAGCAGCAAAGATTTAATTTACCCCTGCTTTTGCAGCCGTACTGAACTGCATGCCGCCAGTGCTCCGCACGCCAGTGACGGCCATTTTGTTTACCAGGGCACCTGCCGTAAGTTAAGCGCTGAACAACGCATTGCAAAAATTGAAAACGCACATAAATGTTCCTGGCGCATTAAAGTTCCGGATGCCAATATTTGTTTTAACGATTTGCATTATGGCGCGCAAAGTTTAAACCTCGCCAAAGAATGGGGCGATTTTATCGTGCGCCGCAGCGATGGCATTTACGCTTATCAGCTTGCCGTTGTTATTGACGATGCACTGATGGGCGTAACGGAAGTTATCCGCGGAAGCGATTTATTAACGTCAACCGCGCCGCAGCTTTACCTTTATAAACTGCTTGGCTTTGCGCCGCCGCAGTTTGGCCATTTGCCGATTTTAACAGCACCAGATGGGCGCCGCCTTGCCAAACGCGATATGGATTTGGATATGGGAGCGCTGCGGGTGCATTATAAAACGCCGGAAAAAGTTATCGGCAAACTTGCATGCCTCAGCGGTTTAACGGATATGGCAGAACCTGTAAAAGCCTCAGAACTAATTTCCGTATTTAACTGGCAGAAAATACCGCAGCAAAATATAATAGTACAAAGTTAATTACCGG
>USHB01000104.1 GCA_900554395.1 uncultured Phascolarctobacterium sp. | reverse complement strand
CCATGACTGGTGCATTTCCCGTCAGCGCGTATGGGGTGTGCCTATTCCGGTATTCTACTGCAAAGATTGCGGCGAACATTTAATTAACGATGAAACCATCAACGCCGTTGCCGATTTGTTCAAAAAAGAAGGCTCCGATGCATGGTGGAAATACGAAGCCGATGAAATTCTGCCGGAAGGCACTGTATGCCCGCATTGCGGCGGCAAACATTTTACCAAGGAAACAGATATTATGGACGTTTGGTTCGACAGCGGCTCCTCTCATGCGGCTGTTGCCAAAGTACGCCCGGAACTGCAGTGGCCTGTTGATATGTATCTTGAAGGCAGCGACCAGCACCGCGGCTGGTTCCAGTCTTCGCTGCTTACCAGCGTTGCCACCACCGGCCATGCACCGTATAAATCTGTTTTAACCCACGGCTATGTTGTTGACGGCGAAGGCCGCAAAATGTCCAAATCCGTAGGCAACACCGTTGCCCCGCAGGATGTAATTAAACAATACGGCGCAGATATTATCCGCCTGTGCGCTGCTTCCAGCGATTATAAAGCTGATATCCGCATCTCCAAAGAAATTTTAAAACAGCTTTCCGAAGTATACCGCAAAATCCGCAACACTATCCGTTACATCCTTGGCAACACCAATGACTTTGACTACGAAAAAGACAAAGTACCGTTTGACCAGATGCTTGAACTTGACCGTTGGGCTTTAATGCACATGCAGCTTCTTAAAAAAGAAGTTAAACAGGCTTATGAAGATTATGATTTCCATGTGCTTTATCATGCAATCCATAACTTCTGCACGGTTGAAATGAGCAGCTATTATCTGGATATTCTGAAAGACAGACTGTACGCTTATAAAGCAGACAGCCTTGAACGCCGCAGCGCACAGACTGCCATGTATGAAATCATGGTAGACCTTGTTGTAATGCTGGCTCCGGTACTGAGCTTTACCATGGAAGAAGTATGGCAGTTCATGAAGAAAACTTCTACCATGCCGGAATCTGTACAGATGATGCCGTGGCCCGAAGCCAAAGAAGAATACATTGATGCTGCGCTTGAGAAAAAATGGGAAGATTTCATTGGCATCCGCAGCGAAATTACCAGAGTTCTGGAAGTTGCACGCAAAGCAAAAACCATTGGCCATTCTTTGGATGCCAAAGTTGAACTTTACGCAGAAGGCGAAGCATTGGCAGTGCTGAAATCTGTAGAAAAAGATTTGCCGACCCTCTTAATCGTATCTCAGGCTGAACTGCACGAAGGCGTTGGCGAAGCAGGGGAAGCTACTACCCGCGAAGATTTGAAAGTAGCAGTTAAAGCAGCAGAAGGCCATAAGTGCGAACGCTGCTGGATTTACAGCGACACCGTAGGACAGGATGCTGAACATCCTACCCTTTGCGCACGCTGCGCCGAAGCTGTAAAATAAAAAACTGAATAATAAAAATGCTCCCACAAAAAGTGGGAGCGTTTTATGGCTTATTAAAATTTTTACGCAATATTATCTTTTAAATTTTTTAACGCCTTCTTATGGTGCTTGGAAACCATAGCAGGCGTTATTTTTAATTTGGCGGCAATTTCCCTGCCGCTGTAACCATCAAAGTACAATGCTTTGATGGTATTTCTTTGTTTTTCGGTAAGTTTCTTTAACGCAAGTTTCAATAAAATGGCCAGTTCCTCACGTTCAATTATGTTATCTGCAAGTGCAGGCATATCTTCATCACCGGCAGGCAGGGGAGCGGAATGTTCTTCTTCCTTCCAAACTTTACGCATGGCATCATACAGAGCGTAATGAATACGGCAGCGCACATAACCTGCAAAGTGCGTAAAATCTGCACCGTTGTAGTTTAAAACAAGTTCTATAAATTTTAAACGTGCTAAACTTAAACCTTCTTCAAAGCCTAAGCCTTTATAAAAAATTTCGCGTTTCATCTCACGGCGGAAAAGCGGCTCATAAAAAATGCAAAGCTGTTCCAAAGCAGCTTTATCGCCATTTTGGGCGGCAGTAACAAGTTGTTTGGTTAAGGCAGCCTGCGCCTCGTAATCGGTTGGCATTTTAACGTCACTAGAGTTTTTGCCAAAGACGTTCAAACTGGGCGGGTGCTCGTTTTTGGCACCTGCAAAATGGTTTACATTATTCAATTTTTCGTTGTTGTACATAGTTATGTACCTCCTCCAAAATTAATTTTTAACCTGCTTTTGCGGTGCGCACCCAAAAAAGCGGCGAAAACTATAATAACAAAAACAAAAGCCAAAAAACAAGACTGTTTTTACAAAATTTTTTATGTTACATTAAAAGGTTTTAACAGAAATCGATTCAACGCTCTGCCAAAAAACGCCAACCTGCGAAAGCAAAGTCTGTTACCACAAGACCAGTAAAAGTTAGACATACGCAAACTGAAATGTCTTGCGGGGGGGTAAAGGTATGATATAATTTTAATACTGATTGATTCGCTTTAATGGCAGAAAGGAAAGATGATTTTTTATGAAGCGCAAAAATTTAGAAAAAGCGATTGTGTTAAGTTTGGTTTTAAGCACCGGTGTGTATGGCACGGCGTGGGCTGAAGATATTGAAAGTGGTGGATTGTGGACTGATGCAAACAAAGAGGTTGAAGCTGGAGATAATTTGATTATTACTACTGATAATATTGGTGCTGGTTATGAAGGAACTATTAATGTTATTGATGGTAATTTAACTATTAATGCAGGTTCTAATGGTGTTGCAAGCGGTTGGATTAAAGATGCACAATTAAATATTTTGGCAAATAATATTGCTATAACTTCAGGTGCTAATGGTATTTTTACAGCTACTGAAGATGGTGGCAGTGGCAATGTAACAATAGGTTCTGAAAATAGAAAAATAAACAATTTAAATATTAATGCTACTGGACAAGGCATTGATAATAAAAACGGCAATGTTTATATTTATGGTAAAGATAATAGTGAGATTGTTATTTCTGCTAATAACAATGGTAAATTTGATTGGAAACATTTATCTTATCAATCAGCTTTAAATAATGGATGTGATGGCGAAGTTATTGTTAATGGTGGTTCAATTTTTTTAACAACTGGCGTAAGTGAAAAGGATTTATTTGGAATTAAACAAAATGTATATGGCGACGGTATTACTAATTCTAGTGGTATAACGGTATTAAATTCTAATAAAGTTACAATGCAAGTAACTGAAGATGGTATAGAAAATAAAAATGGTACTGTTGATTTAAATACTAATGGTACAAACATAATTAATGCAGATAAAAATGCTGTTTATGCGAATGGTTCCGGTACTATAAATATAAATGCAACTAAAGATAGTAATACAAATAATGGTATTAGTACATTAAAAGATTATTATAATTATAACAATAACTTATATGGCGATTTAAATGGCATCAAATCCATTTCTACTGGTACAACTAATATTATAGCTGATAATAATAACAATATTAGTGGTAAAGAAAATGGTATTTATACAACTGGTAAAGGTTTAATAAATGTTGAAGCAGAAGCTATTAATAATATTAACAGCGATATTGTTAATGAAGATGGTTATGGTACCATTTATGCCATTAATGCTGAAAAAGGTACAGTTAATTTAAAAGCAGGACTTTTAAATACTATATATGGTGCTGTCTATGCAAGCTCTAAAGATGCTAACGTAAATATTAAAAACCTTAATGAAGGTTTTGATTCAGAAAATTACGTTTACTCCGCTGCTGTTATTGAAAACGCAGGCGACTTAGAGGGCAAAAAAATAAATGATGATAAAGTTACTGGCATGGATGTTGTTTCTGCTTTGTATGCCGAAGAAGGGGCAGATATTAAACTTTCTGGTGTAAATAATATCCGTACTTATTATGGTGACCCAACAGATGAACATACATCAGAAAGAGCTGTTTGGGCATATAAAGGTGCGAATATAACTCTTGATGGCACAACAAATATAAGTACTTCTAATTACGAAATATCCCCGGAAAACAGAGATATTGCCATTGCCGCAGGTACTGCAACCGAATTAGATGAGAATGATTTTACGGAAGAAGAACTTGGTAAAGTGGAAATGGCAAATGTAAATTTAAACTACAAAGCAGGCAGCTCTATCCGCGGCGATATTTTAGCGGCTTATGGCGGTACAGTTAATATTAGTGATGCTAATGCTTCCGGCAGAGCTGTTAACGGCGGTGCAGTAACAGGCATTGCCATAACCGGTGATTTACTTGCAGGTAATACCGGAAAACTGACAGTTGACCTTGGCAACGGCGGCAGTTTAACAGGCCGTGCCGATGATTATGGCGATGCCAGCACCGAGCATCTTAAATTCTATAACCCGGCATTCAGTAGTAACATTATTCAAGGCGGCGACGTTACGCTTAACATGGGCGATGGCGCAATATGGTATGTACAAGGTCAAAGCTGGATTACAACCCTTAACACTGAAAGTAATGTAACAATAGATTTAACTAATGTTGCTGATGGGTATGAAGATAGTTACAATTCCCATTCTTTAACTATCCGCAATTTAAACGGTAATGCGGATATAAAAATGGATCTTGACGGTGACAGAAGCGCCAGTGATATGCTGTATATCGGGCAAGGCAGCGGCGAATATAACATTGAGCTTGAAAACCTTGTAACTGTTGATGATATGTACGCAGAGGGTGATGGTTATAAATTCAGCGGTTTGCGTTTTGCTACAGTAGGTGCAGGTTCTGACGTTAAATTTAATGTAACCGCTAAAGGACAGGGTTTTAACAATGTACGCTATACTGTTGATACTGACGTTTATAATTCCGAAGGTGAAAACGGAACGAAGCATGAAAATAATGCCTATAACGGTGGCAATGGCACAACTATGGATAAACCGGGCAATGAGGCGGTAGAGGATTTGTTAAACGGCAAGAAAACTCAAGCAGCTAAAAATGGTATTGCGGCTTTAGAGGCAAATGAAGCAATGCTGCTTGCTGGTGAGGATGAAGCGGTGAATGATAACGAAACTCAGCATCTCAATTATAAATTGGTTGATATGGTAAGTGATGGTCTTACCGATGCAGGCAAAACCGTTTTGAATATGAGCCGCGCTAACTACAGCAACGCCATTTATATGGATAGATTAAACAAACGCCTTGGCGAAGCGCGTTACATTAATGATGACCCGGAAGAAGACGAGGGCATGTGGGTACGTATTCGTCATGACCGCATTGGCAAGGAAGACGCCTTTCGCAGCCAGAACACTATGTATGAACTCGGCTATGATAAACGCCAGGAATGTGACAACGGCAAACGCCGCGTAGGCTTTGCCATTGACTATATGCATGGTGATACCGGTTACAGCGATATTGCAGGAAAAGGCGAAATTGACCGTTACGGCTTATGGTTGTATGACACATGGACAGGCAACAAAGGGCATTATGTAGATTACGTTGCCAAATGGGGACACCTGGATAACGAATTTGAAGTATACAATATAGGCGACGGCAAAAAAGTAACCGGCGATTACAGCAATAATGTGTTCAGCGTAAGTGCAGAGTACGGACGTAAAAAAGATATGGGCAATGATTGGTATATTGAGCCGCAGGCACAGCTGCAATTAGCGCGTGTAACCGGTGCAAATTATACCACCAGCCAAAATACCAAAGTAAGCGTAGACGGCATTAACAGCTTAATAGGCCGTGCAGGCTTCCGCATTGGCAAGGATTTTGGCGAAGAAAAACAAAGCACTCTGTACTTTAAAGCAGACGTATTGCACGAATTTTTGGGCGACCAGACCATCCGCGCGCTGGACGGAACAACCGGCGGGCAGTGGCAGAGCGTTGATTATGAAAACAAAGGCACGTGGTACGATATAGGTATCGGTTATGCAGCAATGTTAAGCCAAAGCACTTATGCATTCATTGATTTGGAACAATCTTTCGGCAATGATAATGATGATACTTATCAAATTAACGCCGGTGTACGCTGGACGTTTTAATTAAAAAGAAAAGGGA
>USHB01000103.1 GCA_900554395.1 uncultured Phascolarctobacterium sp. | reverse complement strand
TTGCAATATGTTCGGAAATAAGAGCCTGACCAAGATTATTTTTAACAGCTTCTTTTACGGCAAAGTTTGTATTAAAAATTACCGGCCTGCGTTTTGCCGTTATGTTGTTGTTTTTCATAAACTTTTCCCACTGCGCACGCGATGCCGAACCTTCTTCGCGTATAATCCAGCGCTTTTCGCCCGCCGTTTCTTCCTGCCCGGGCGCTGTAATTACAACTAATTTATCATTATAAAAGTCTTCTGCCTTTATTCCCGGCTCAGCAACCTCACCTTCCACCAGGCCAATATCAATTTCACCATCAAGCAAAAGTTTTAAAATATGCCTTGTGTTGGCAATAATAATTTCCGGTTCCATTTTATTGTAGTTTTTTGTAAAACGCCCTAAATATTCCGGCAAAAAATATTCACCAATAGTCTGGCTTGCGCCGATGCGCAGAGTTCCCTCAATTTTTCCCTGCAAATCGCCGATAGCGGCTTTGGCATATTCTATTTCCGCACAGATGCTTTTGGCGCTTTGCTGCAAAATTTTACCGGCCGCAGTAAGGGCAATATTTTTATGGCGCACATTCCTTTCTATTAAAGATGTACCGAAATATTCTTCTATCTTTTTCATCTGCACGCTTACAGTTGGCTGCGACAAATTACGCTTTTGCGCAGCTTTGGTAAAATTGCGGCATTCCGCCACTGCCAAAAAAGTTTCCAGTTCTTCAAGCATAATAACCTCATTATATTTTTTAATCGTTTTTATTATAATAATTCATTTTACTAATTATTGTAAAGAGGTTATACTGTGTTTACAAATTATTTGCTAATATAACCGTTAAGTTTTTTACGAAAGGATGTATTATATGGATTTTATCAGTAAAAATTTCCGCGGCGTGCTTTTTTGCTTTTTGCTGGCATTGCCCGCAACCTATCTCGGCAAAATGTTTCCGGTAGTAGGCGCACCTGTTTTTGCAATTTTGTTTGGTCTTTTGGTTGCTTTCTGGAACAGGCCTGCGTTTTTTCAGCCCGGCATTCAGTTCACAGCAAAAAAAATTCTGCAATATTCCATTATTCTTTTAGGTTTTGGCATGAATTTGTTCGAAATTCTTGCCGTTGGTTCCCAATCTCTGGCAATCATTATTGCAACAATCAGCACGGCATTAATTGTAGCCTATGTTTTAAGCAAAGCTATGAATATTGAACGCGATATTGCCACTCTTGTCGGCGTTGGTTCTTCTATCTGCGGCGGCAGCGCCATTGCGGCGGCAGCGCCGGTAATTAAAGCATCCGATAAAGACATCGCCCAGTCAATTTCCGTAATTTTCCTGTTCAATGTTGTAGCTGCATTTTTGTTCCCCGCGCTTGGCGATATGCTTGGCTTTGGTGATACCGGTTTTGGTATGTGGGCAGGCACCGCCATTAACGATACCAGCTCCGTAGTTGCCGCCGGGCAAACCTGGGCAAGCGCGCATGGCAGCGATACTGCACTTAACTATGCCACCATTGTAAAATTAACGCGCACGCTTGCCATCATCCCCATCTGCCTTGGCCTTGCGTATATTACCAGCAAAACCAAAAACACCGCTGCTGATGTAAAAATTACCTCCATCTTCCCGATGTTTATTCTCTACTTCGTACTCGCAGCAGTGGTTAACACCGCTTTCGGCAACAGCCTGCCGATACTGGCAGAACTTCCTTCCATCGGCAAATTCATGATTGCCATGGCCATGGCCGCCATAGGCCTTAACACAAACCTTATCAGCCTTGTAAAAAGCGGCGGCAAACCGATTTTGCTCGGCCTTATCTGCTGGATTTGCATTGCGCTGGTAAGCATTGGCATGCAGCACGTTTTAGGCATCTGGTAAAATTACATTAAAACTAATTTACAGCACCGGCAGATTTCACCAAAATGCTACTTCTGCGGTGCTGTTTTATTATGCATAGAGGACTAAAGTGTGGTATAATGATTGGGAATGTTCAGATTTAAAATACTAAACGAACCGAGGTTAATTTATGGGAAACTTTTTTAAAACAGCATTTTGCGTACTTGCAGCCTTAATTGTGCTGGCAGGCGCTGCTTTTTGGGGTCTTGCCGGTTTAATGCCCGCGGTCGATATTGAAGATTCACTGCGCCCTGATGCAGCTTCGCAATATTTTGACGATAAAGGCGAGCTGATTTACACAACGGCATCAGAAGAACGCCGCGTCCCCGTCGGGCTTGATAAAATGCCCAAACACTTGCAGGAAGCGTTCATCTCCATTGAAGATGCCCGCTTTTACGAACACGGCGGCATCGATATCCGCGGTACGGCGCGCGCACTGTTTGTTACGCTTACCGGCGGCGATGTGCAGGGCGGCAGCACCATTACCCAGCAGCTTGCCAAAAACGCTTTTTTAACCAACGAACGCACCATTACCCGTAAAATTAAAGAAGCATTTATTGCACGCCAGCTTGAAGAACGCTACACCAAAGATGAAATTTTAACAATGTACCTTAACCGCATTTACTTCGGCCAGGGTACTTACGGCGTTGAAACCGCATCTTTGTACTATTTCGGCAAACATGTTGAAGACATTGACCTTGCCGAAGCAGCAACACTGGCGGCAATTCCTAAAAGCCCTAACTATTACAACCCGCTTGAAAACCCGAAGGCAAGCAAAGAACGCCAGGAACTTGTGCTTGACCAGATGGTAAAATACGGCTACATTACCCAGGCTGAAGCTGATGCAGCCAAAGCCGAAAAAATTGCCGTTAACGTAAGCGAAACGCAGGACAAAAAAGAATACCTCTCTTACTTCTTTGATTACTGCAACCAGTTCATTATTGATAAATTCGGCGCCGATGCCCTTTACAAAGGCGGCCTGCGCATTTACACCACCATTAACAGCGATATGCAGCAGGCAGCGGTTGACGCTTTGCAGTACCTGCCCAACTACTACACAGACGATAATAAACTTACCCAGCCGCAGGTTGCACTGGTATCTTTAGACCCCACCACCGGCTATATAAAAGCCATGATTGGCGGGCGTGCCGAAGATAAATTCAACCGCGCCATCATGGCAGTTCGTCAGCCTGGCTCCAGCTTTAAGCCTTTTGTTTACCTTACAGCAATGGATAACGGCTTTACCCCTGCCAGTGTTGTAGAAGATAAAGAAACCGAATTTGCACAGGGCTGGACCCCGCAAAACAGCGACCTGCAATGGCATGGCAAAGTAAGCCTGCGCACCGCGCTTACCAAATCCATGAACGTGCCTACTATTTTAGTAGCGCAGCAGGTTGGCGTAGATAAAATTATAAACACCGCCAAAGCGCTTGGCATTACCACTTTGGTTGAAGACGGCGCTTACAGCGATGCCAACCTTGCCATGGCACTGGGCGGCTTAAGCAAAGGCGTTATTCCTATTGAAATGGCAGCGGCTTACGGCGCTATCGGAAACGGCGGCGTTTACGTTAAACCGATTGGCATTTTAAAAATTGAAGACCGCAACGGTAAAGTAATTTTTGAAAACAAAACCGAACGCCACGAAGCAGTTGACCCGCGTGCCGCCTACCTTACAGTTGATATGATGAAAGGCGTATTTGTAAACGGCACCGCCGCAGGCGCAGGGCTTGGCCGCCCGGCAGCAGGCAAAACCGGTACTACGGATGACTTTAAAGACGCCTGGTTTGTAGGCTTTACGCCTAATCTTTCCACCGCCGTATGGATTGGCGACGATAACGGCCGCGCTTTGGAATATATGTACGGTTCCATGCAGCCGCTCAGCATTTGGCGCAGCTACATGGTAAATGCAGTTGCCGGCCTGCCCGCAGTTGATTTTGTCCGCCCGAGCGGATTGGAAATTCCGCCCGAACCTAAAATTTAAGCTTTGGAAAAACTAAAGATAAAAAGCAAAAAGATAAAGAAGACGAAGATAAAGATAAAGACAAAGACAAAGATAAAGATAAAGACAAAGATAAAGATAAGGAGAAGGACAAAGAAAAAGATAAAAAAGATTCTAAGCAGGATAAAGCTGAACCGGCAGCCAAAAAAGCAGCTGAAGAAGCAATCGGCACATCTACCGAAACACCTAAAAAACCAAGCATGCGCGACCGTGTGCGTGAAATTCTTGAAGGAAACTCCTCAAACAATAACACAAAACCGGTTGTCAGCAACCAGCCTACACCTGCTAAATAAAAAAAGTAATCCCATCTGCATAAAGCAGATGGGATTTTTTATACCCTTTTTATAACGCTTCCTTAAAAATCGAACCGCCGATAAACTCCCTTAATATAGAATTGGTAGGTATCGCAGCATCATCCATACCGCGCACATGGCTTAAAAGTTCAAGCAGACGGTGCGCGCGCGTATATACCGGCTCATCCGGAGTTACACGTTTAAGCAGCGGTTCTGCATACTTTTTTAGCACCGCAAACTCATACACCAGCGAAGTATTAAACATAATATCCGCGCTGTCCTGGAACGGGAAAATATACTGCTCCTCACCCCTGCGCACATCATCCCACAATTTTAACGTCATCAGCGCATCATGCGAACGGAACTGCGAATCGCGCACAATACGGCGCAAAAGGCGCATATCCGTTGTATGTATGCGGTTGTAGGAATCAAGCTGCATCGGCGTTAAAGCGCTGATATAAATTTTCATTTTATTATTGGCTGGCACAGACTCAGAAATTCTCTCATTCAAAGCGTGAATCCCCTCAACCACCAATACATCTTTTTCACCCAGCTGAATTTCACGTCCGCGGTATTCACGCATACCGCTGCGGAAATTATACTTAGGTATTTTTACGCACTCCCCAGCCAAAAGGCGACGCAAATGGTCATTAAACAGCTCTAAATCAACTGCTTCCACGCTTTCAAAATCAATGCTGCCATCCGGCTTGCGCGGCGTATCATGGCGGTCTCTAAAATAATCATCCATCGAAATAGACACAGGACGGTTGCCGTTAACAACCATCTGTATGCTTAAACGCTGGGCAAAAGTGGTTTTGCCGGATGACGAAGGCCCGGCAATCAGCACCAGGCGCACATCCTTGTTGCTGGCTGCAATTTTATCGGCAATACCGGCAATTTTCTTTTCGTGCAGCGCCTCTGCAACCTGTATAATGCCGTTTGCGTAACCACAGTTAATAATGCGGTTCAGCTTGGCAACAGTATTGCAGTTAATTTTTGCAGACCAGTCCTGCAATTCATGGAACATTCCGTTCAGCGCGGAGCTAGGCTCAAACTTATCCAGCCTGTCCATGCAGCCGTTATCAGGATAATTAATGATAATGCCGCTTTCATAATTAATAAGTTCAAACAGCTTCAAATAACCGCAGTTAGGCATCATTGCGCCAAAAAAGTATTCCATATAATCACGCAGCTTATAAACCGTCAATGTCTGCGCTTCCGGAGAATTCCCCAAAAGCTCCATCCTGTCATCCTCGCGGCGCTCTTTTAAAATTCTTATAGCTTCCTCACGGCTGATAGTGCTGTAAACAATAGGTTCTTCCGAAGCTATCAGTTTACGCATATAAAGGTCTATGGCCTGCAAATCGTACTTGCTTAATACAATGCCGTTGGTAATATCGCAGTAAAGCGCGCTGCCGATAGAATTGCACACCTCAAGCTCAACCTCAGGGCGCAGTTTTTTTATGGCATACAAAAATAAAAACAGCAAACTGCGCACATATACACGGCGACCTTCTTCGGTATCCCATGTTATAAAACCAACAGTGCCGTCAGCGTATAAAGGTTTCTGCAAATCTACGCCTGCACCGTTAAAAATCCCTTCTACAACAGGCACTTTATAAAAACCGTCAAGTTCACGGCAAACTTCCAAAAGCGTAATTCCTTCCGGATATTCTTTAACTACTCCGTTTGGCAAAGTCAGTTTAATCATAATACTCTCCTTTAAAGCAGGCTATAATATTATTATACTCCATTAAACATATTTTGCCAAAAAACACTTTTAACCCTTGCCGTTTACAATTAAAGATACCGAAGGCTGGCTCATGTTAA
>USHB01000102.1 GCA_900554395.1 uncultured Phascolarctobacterium sp. | reverse complement strand
GCACCACAAATTAAGAAAAATTCATCAGAAGTTATTAAAGAATAATATATCGAAGCAACTAAACTAACCAAAGCAAACCCATAAGTCAAAATATTTATCAATGTTTTCATTATAAGGCTTCCTTTTCTTTTTTATAAATTTAAACTATCTGTACATTTTTATATTTCCATGCTATAATATTTTTCATTGATAGCCGAAGTCGGTTCCTCTCAACACGGGAAGTGATAGCATGACTGTTTTCGAGGCATTGTCTTTGATGATTTCCTTCGGAGCATTGATTGCTGTTATCTGCTTATCCAAAAAGTAATAACTTTTAGATAAAAAGAAACCGCATATTTGTGGTACGCGGCTTCCTTTCACTCTAATAAGATTCGAGGGAGAGCCGGCGTTTCCCCAAACCGGCTATCTCTTATGTATATTATACCAAACTAAAAAACATTGTCAAACACAAAAACTTGCAGAAGCACTGCCTCTGCAAGTTTTTTATTTATCTGTTCAGTTGTTACTGCATTTGCTTAATAATCTGCATAATTTCTTCAACGCCAGGCACATTGCCGCCTGCAACAACTTTGCCGTCAATTACCAGCGCCGGCAGCGTCATTGCGCCATACGCCATAATGCGGCGCAGCTCGCTCACGCGTTCAAACTTAGCGTTGCATTTTAATTTTTTAGCAGCCACAGCAGCGTTTTGGAACAGCACCTCCACCTGCTTCGTCATGGGCCCTAAAACTTTAATTTGCATATCATCTCACCTTCATTTCTATATTTGCTGCACTTTTATCATACCAAAAGGCTTTGGCTAAAGTTAGTACAATCGGTGAACTCTTTGCAAATTTTAATGCCTGCCGCAATATCAGCGCCCTTCAGGCGGATATTTTTTATCTTTCCAGTACCACCATTTCAGTTTTTCCTGTTCTGTCACTTTATTATCGGCATAATAAACAGCCGCGCGGAATACATAAAGCTGGCATAAATCTTCTTTTTGCCCTTTAAACTCACAATCGCGCCGGTATAGTTCTTCCGGATTCTGCCCTTTTAAATCGGCTATACAGGTAATGCCGATATTCAATAAATCCTGTTCAATATTTGCGCCGATACCGGGAATTTTACGCAAATCACTTTTCTGTTCCGTCATTACGCACCACTTCTACCTTAAACACATTAATTGTGTCAACATCCGGACAGCAAAATACGGCCGTGCCGGGTTCCGCACCGGGAATTGCGCCGCCGTAGCGCAAAATATCAATATAGGGAAACGCCACGTGCATTGCCATCGGGCACAGTTTGCCGCGTTCCGTATCAAAATCAAAACTATCGCCAACTTTATGCCCGCGGTGGCAGCCAACAGACCCTTTGCGGTCAATAACGGTTATTTTAATCTTCGGCTTCTGCACTATCTTCCCCTCCATATTGCTTAATAATCTGCGCCGACCATTCCAAAAGCAGTTCCGTTGCTTTTTCCAAATCATGCTGTTGCATTCCAAGCTGCAAAACCTCATAATCAATGCCGCTTAATTTCAGCAGTAAATCTTTTTTGCGGCTGATATATACGCCTTCTTCTAAATAATATTTTGCCTGCAAAGCAAAAGCAGCAGCTTTGCATAAACCTTTTAAATTTTCTGCGCTTTGCTCATGCACAAAATTGTGCACGCAGGCGTGATAAATATTGCAGGCTGCGGTATGCACCGCCCGCTGTACCGCTTTAGGCGTAAGCAGCGGCGCTAAAAAATCTAAATCACCGTAAACTGCTTTGCTATCGTGGTAAAACTGAAACAAATCAGCCCTGTCCCACGCTGCCAGCTCATCAACGCCGCTTAAAAATCCGCATATTTTAGCACGCTCCGGAAAACCGGCTATCGCCTTGCGGTAAAGTTTTAAATCTTCAATACTCAATTTATCAAGCAGCAGCACAACGTCAATATCGCTGCCCTCATGCGCTTCGTCGCGGGCGTAACTGCCCTGCAAGCCAATAAACATAATGCGTACGCCAAAAGCATCGTCAACCGCGCTTATATATTCATCAAGCCATTGCTGCAAATTAAACATTTTCGTTCTCCTTTGTAAGCGCATAAATTAAATGCGGCAGTTCCTTGCCTTTGTAGATTTTAACAAAACTGCTTTTTATCTGCATGCCCAAACGCTCTGCGACACGGCGGCTTTTTTTATTTTCCGGGCGGATTTCGGCAATAACTTCCTTTGCGCCAAGCACGTTAAATGCGTAATTTACACAGGCAGCGGCCGCTTCTGCAGCATAACCATTTCCCCAACAGGCTTTGGCAAAAATATACGCTATGCCCATGTGCCGCACGCCGTTAATGGTTTCAATAAGCGGTCCGCATACGCCGATGAATTCGCCGTCCTTTTTACTTTCTACCGCCCAAAAACTAAAACCATCTGCTTGATAGCGGCGCAAGTTTTCTGCCAGCCAGTTTTTTACTTCCTCATCTGTAAAAGGAGCTTCCCATGCATACATCACGTCCGCATCCTGCAAAATTGTACGCAAATTGTCAACATCTTCTGCTGTAAGTTCGCGCAGCATAAGGCGTTTGGTTTGGAGTTTAATTATGCTTTTCATAAATAAATTTCACCTTTTAAATATAGCTTTGCCTGTCCGCAAATGAAAACTGTATCTCCGTCAAGTCGGCAAAAAAGCTCTCCGCCACGAGGAGAAAGCTGCACTGTCCGCATTTTTGTTTTACCTAAAGCCTTTGCCCATAGCGGCATCAAACAACAGTGCGCCGAACCTGTTACCGGGTCTTCATCTTTCAGTTCCGGACAAAAATAACGCGAAACAAAATCTGCCTGCTGTCCTTCTGCCGTTACCACAACGCCCAGCCAGTTACTTAATTTTTGCAGTTTAGCGTAATTGGGCACAAAATTTTTTACTGCGCTTTCATCCTGCAAAAGCAAATATAAATCCCTGTCCTGCCACGCTTTTAACGGCTTTAAACCAAGCGCGTGCGTAATTTCATCTATAACAGCAATTTGCTGAGGCATTTTGGCAGGCAAAGCCAGCTCATAGCCATTGCCACAGCGGCGCACTGTCAAACTGCCGCAGCCTGCCGTAAATTTTACTTTTGCAGCTTGCGGCTCATAAAAATTAAGCACCGCAAAAGCGGCGGCTAAAGCAGCATGTCCGCATAAATCAATCTCAAAAGTTGGCGTAAACCAGCGTATGCCCCAACCCCCTGCCTGCCGGCAGATAAAAGCCGTTTCAGGCTAATTATTGCGCTCCGCAATTTCCTGCATCAGCTGCGGATTAAGCGGATTGGGCAGCACGCCCCCCGGCAGGGTTGCCTTTGAATGCATCGCCCGTAAACGCATCTATAACAAAATAAGGTATTTTCATTTTAATGCCGCCATCTTTTCAACTATTACTTTATCCGCCGGACAAAACTCGTAAGCCGTTACCTCCTGCGGCTGTATCCAGGCAAGTTTGCTGTGTTCCAGCTTTTGCGGCTCGCCTTCCTGCAAAGTACAGTTAAACAAAGTTAAATGAATTGTTATATCCGGATATTTATGTGTAACTTCATAATAAACGCTGTACGGTTTAACGGTCACGGCAAGCTCCTCACGGCACTCGCGCACAAGCGCCTGCTCTTTGGTTTCGCCTGCTTCCACCTTGCCGCCGGGAAACTCCCACAGCAATGCCCGCGCCTTATGCGCCGGCCGCCTGCATATTAAAATCTTTCCGCCGCGGCGGATAAGCGCTGCTACAACTTCTGTTACTTTCATATTATATATGCCTCCAATCAAGGCTCCCTAACCCATAAGTTTATTAGTTTTCTTTAAGAATTTAGCCGGTATTGGATTATCCAACTTCCAAATAATGTTCATAGGATTACTACCATCATGTTTTACATAATTTGCTGTACCTAAAAATGTATAAACTGCTGCATTGCCAAACGCATCTTGTTTTGTTTCACGCACAAATAATAAAACTTTAGTACCTAATTCTTTATGGTGAATATATCTCTGTCCAGTTTTAGATGTGACACTTGTTGTGCTTTGGCTTTGCCAATGAAACAACCATTCATTAATACAATAATCGTTATACATTGTAGTTGGCGAATAATGTTTGCTCGATTTATTAAGCGTATTTAAAAGCACATCTAACTTTTTATCTGTCACAAATTTTACGCCTTCACGTATTGACAAGGGATTATCTACATCAAGTGCGGCAAAAATCTGGTCGCGAGAATAACTACAATACAAATCAAGTGGACACTCAAATCCTAAATCAACAGTCTTATCAATAAAATCAATTTTATTATAGTTATAATTTAAAACTTCAAGCAATTCCGCAAATAAAACCGGACTATCTTTAATTTGCTGTAAACCATCTAATGGATTTGTAAAACCACAAACATCATAATCTGCTTGCCACACAGTAAACTGAAACATACGCAACATTTGTTTTTCCAACAACGTTAAATTATCAAAATTAATACTTTCTAAATTAGCAAAAGTATTCAGCAAAAATTTTATTAAACGTCGTGAATCAATTAATGCCACACGTGCTAATCCTTTAACAAATTTATCCGTTTCTAACGACTCATTAAAATCAGCATGTTGTTCCGCCATCACGCATAAGCGTGCAAAGGTAAAACCTTTTTTATAAATACTTTGCAAGCTAAGTTCATAATGTTCTATAAAATTAGTTAATGTCAGCTCTTTGCCCGTATCTTCTGTAAAGTTAGCGATACGCACTACTAAACCTTCTCTACGATCAAAGCCTGCTTTAATATTGTTCAGCACATATTCCTGCGCTTTTTTCTCAAGCTGAATATAACAGCCCTTTGGGGCAGATAGAAACCCATTTTTAATTTCTGCACCAATATTTTTTTCTGTGTTAATAAGTAGTGATTTAAACTTAATTTCAAAATCGTATTTTTTGTTGGCTTGCCCTATAAAATCTAAAACAGTTAAACACTCCTTGCCTTCTGCCAAACGCAAACCGCGTCCAAGTTGCTGCAGAAAGATTGTAAGTGATTCTGTTGGGCGCAAAAATAAAATTGTATTAACTTCTTGAATATCGACGCCTTCATTATAAAGGTCCACCACAAAAATAAAACGTAACTCTCCATTCAACAATTTATTTTTAGCATTTTCGCGTTCTTCTTTAGGACTATCACCAGTTAAACAAAGCGAAGGAATATTTTGCTCATTAAAATAATCTGCCATAAAGCGAGCATGCTCTTTAGTTACGCAAAAGCCCAAACCTTTTACATCGTCGATATCGGTAACATATTTAAAAACTGACCTCACTATTAAGTCTGCACGATTTTTAGCATACACTGTTGAGATTGTATAAATTTTAGAAAGTTCGTCTTTATTATAACCGCCTTTTTCCCAGCGTAAATTGCTTAAATCAACATTATCAGTCACACCAAAATACTGAAACGGGCACAATAATTTACGTTCAATCGCTTCTGGCAAGCGAATCTCTGCCGTTATTTTGTTATTAAAATACGGCAAAATACTTCTACCATCCATGCGTTCTGGCGTTGCCGTTAAACCTAATAAAATTTTATGTTTAAAATGTTCTAAAATATTTTTATAAGTATCCGCCGGTGCGTGATGAACTTCGTCTATAATTATATAATCATAAAAATTTTGCGTTATCTTTGTTGCTAAATTTTTAGCGTTAAAGGTCTGCACCGATATAAATAAATGGTCTAAACTGGACGGCACATGATTACCAACAAATAAATCACCAAAATTTGCATCTTTCAAAACAACTCTAAAAGTATTTAAACTTTGTTTTAAAATTTCTTCGCGATGCGCCACAAAAAGTAAGCGCGGTTTACGATTATTTACGCACTGCCTTTTATAATCCAATACAGCAATAATTGTTTTACCCGTACCAGTCGCTGCTACAATCAAATTTTTAAAATTATTGCGAATAGTACGTTCAGCTTCTAACTTATCCAAAATCTCCTGTTGGTACGGATATGGATTGATGTCAAATGCGAAAAAATTTGAATCTTCAGTATGCGTGCGCTCTAATTTTAAAGCCTTCGCTAAACGTACTTCCTGCTCGGCATTATAAAATTCAA
>USHB01000101.1 GCA_900554395.1 uncultured Phascolarctobacterium sp. | reverse complement strand
CGATATAAGGGTATCGGCAAAGCCGATGCCGGGGTCTAAAATAATTTTGTCAGAACCAATGCCGAGTTCAGCCAAATCATAGGCACGCTGCTGCAAATATGCGGCAACCTCACTCACTACGTTATCATAATCGCAGTTCTGCTGCATTGTTTTAGGCGTGCCGCGCATATGCATCAGCACCACCGGCACTTTGGTATCGGCAGCAACCTGTGCCATTGCCTCATCACCTGTAAGCGCCGTTACATCGTTAATAATATCGGCACCCGCATTAATTGCCGCCTGAGCAGTTTGCGCGTGGTAAGTGTCTACCGAAATTACACTGCCGGCAAAAGCTTTTTTTACGGCTTCTACAGCAGGCACAACACGGTTTATTTCTTCTTCAACCGTTACGGCATCATCGCTGCCCGGGCGCCTGCTTTCACCGCCAATATCCAAAATATCGGCGCCATCAGCAAGCATTTTTTCTGCACGCTGCAATAAATCTGCGCCGACACGCGAACCGCTGTAAAAAGAATCCGGTGTTACATTTAAAATGCCCATAATGCGCAGTTTGTCATACACAATCTGCCTGCCGTCTGCCAACACAGTTACAGGCTGCTGTGGCACCAAAAATTTTTGCAGTTCTTCTTTTATTTTTCCTAATCCGAAAAACGGCATCTGCGCAAGTTTGCGTGCCAAAATACGGTAATGTTTTACTGTGCCTAAAAGAACGGCATCAACGTATTTGGTGTCATTTAAAATGCAGTTGCTTGGTACAGCGCAATCGCCGCCAGCCGCCAGCATCTCCTGCTTTAAAATATTGGCGGCAGGCGTGCGCACATTAGTAATTTTCAGCGGTAAAATCTTGCTTTTAGAGGCAAAAATGCCGCGGCTTGCAGGGTGAATACCCAGCGCGGCAATTTCCCGTTCCAAATTATATGCATTAAGTTTTGTAATCATTCCTGCCAGCCCTTTTCTACGCAGGCAAAAGCATTATGATTATGTATGCTTTCAATGCTTTCAACCGTTACTTCGTACCATTTTATGCGTTTGTCTGCTTCAAGGCGCAGAGCAATTTCACGCACGGCATCTTCTACAAAACGCGGGTTGTCATAAGCCTTTTCCGTAACAAATTTTTCATCCGGGCGTTTCAGCAGACTGTATACCGGCGCACTTGCACCTGCATCCGCCATTTCTGCCAGTTCTTCAATCCAAACCAACCCGTCAGCTTCAATTTCAATACGCGCCATCGCACGCTGGTTATGCGCGCCATAGTCGCTTATTTCCTTGCTGCACGGGCATAAGGTCTGTACAGGACCTTCTTTTTCAGGTTACGGCATCAATAGAAGGAGAAGAATCATCAGAATCTTCTGCCATAATACGCAGTTTAAACTCGTCTTTTTTTTCGGCAGTAAGCACGCAGTTTAAATCCATCGGCGCACGCTGCCCTGTTACCGGCGATGTTTTATAAATAAAATACGGAAATTCCATGCGGATAAAGGCTTTTTCCGCCTGCAAATGCGTTTTTAAATTATCCAGCACTTCTTCAAGTCCGCCCGGACTGATTGGCCCTACCGTCTGCATACATTCCACAAAACGGCTCATGTGCGTACCGCGTATTTCGTGCGGCAAATCTACAGCCAGGCTGATGCAAGCAACGCTGTGCTGCTCGCCCTGTTCTTTATCTTTTAAAATAACCGGCCAGCGCAGATTTTTTATTCCGACGTGTTTGAGCGGTATGCGGCGCATATCTGTTTGCGATTGTACGTCTTTCATCACAAATCACCTCTGTAAATGCAGCCGCTGGTTTTGGTTTCCCATACTTCCACTTCATACAAATCGTAATTATCTGCATGCAGCAAATCTTTCAGTTTGTTCCAAACCCATACGCTGATATTCTCTGCCGACGGCTGCGGCAAAATATCGTTAATGCAGGCGTGGTCCAAATGTACCAGCACATTTTCTTTTACAATATTTTTTAAGCGGATAAAATCAATAACCATGCCTTCATGGTTAGGCGTTCCCTGAACTTTAATCACTAATTTATAGGTATGCCCGTGCAGTTTTTCGCACTTGCCGTTATATTCAGGCAGATAATGGGCAGCGTCAAATTCAAATTCTTTTAAAACAATCATAATTCCTCCGTTAAACAGTCAGCCCGGCAAAATCCGGCTGCTGGCGCAAAGCTTCGTATGCCACAATGGCAACGGAATTGGAAAGGTTCAGGCTTCTTGCCTCAGCAATCATAGGAATGCGCACGCAGCAATCCGCGTATTCGCTGCGCAGTTTTTCCGGCAGCCCTGCGGTTTCCTTGCCGAAAATCAGCAGGCTGTCCGGTGCATACTGCACATCCGAATACCGTTTATGCGCTTTGGTAGTCAGCAAAAATTTAGGATTATCCTTATATTTTTCCAACACTTCATAAACGCTGTCATAATAATGTATGTCTACCAGGTGCCAGTAATCAAGCCCGGCACGTTTTAAATACTTGTCTTCTACCGAAAAGCCCAGCGGTCGCACCAAATGCAAATGGCAGCCGGTAGCTGCGCAAAGGCGCGCAATATTGCCGGTGTTGCCCGGTATTTCAGGCTCTACCAGTACGATATGCATAAAATCACTTTCCTTCTCTCAAAATCTTCTCTACGCGTTCACGCATAGTAAGTTTGCGTTCCGGCTTATCCTGTTTATCCTTTTTATCTTCTTTCTTATCGTCATCAGTGCTGCCGATATAATTTTTAAGGTATTCTGCCTTGGCTTTTTCTGCTTCCTTCAAATCTTTATCCGAAAGCGAAAGCATGCTTTGATAAATACGCATAATTTTTTCGCAATACTGGCTGCCCATCGCCCATGTGCCGTTAAGGCCTGCCCATGTATCAACTATGCCGCGCTCCATGCGGATAGAATGTGCAAGGTCATAACGCGGGTCAACAATTTCCGTTGAAGGGTGTTTTTGGGTTGTATACGCCAGCAAATGCTGAATATGCGCACGCACGCCGGTTTCCGGCTCATCAAAGTATGCGCCTTCTACACCGCCACCGGTTGTGCCAAGCCCGCAAAAATTATTCTGCTCGGGATTAACATCGCCTGTGAAACGGAAAAATCCGGTTTCTATAATAGCCTGCGCCAGCGCCAAATCTTCACGCACACCCTCACGTCCTGCTTCTTTCCAGTACAACTGCACCAGTTCATCAACGGAGCAGTTCAGTTTCGGGTCCGGATTATTCAAATAAATCAGCGCCGCCGCCTGTTCCTGCGTAGCTTTGGCCTCGCCAAAAATGCCTATTTTTTTATAATCCTTCGGCAATCCTGCGGTATTAACTTTATAAGATGTGCTTTTTGCAGGTTTTGCCGCTTTAGGTTTGGTAACTTTTTTGGATGATACAGCTTTATTGGAAACAACGGCTTTATCTTCCTTACCTTTTTTTAAGTTGTTTTTTATAATTTTGGCAGCAGCAGTTGCAACAGTGCTTTTATTAACCTTAGGCACCGCAACAGCACGCGGAGATGCCTGCGCGCTTGCCGCAAAAGCCGTTAAGCAGGCCAGAGAAACTGCTATCATAGTACGTTTTTTTAACTTCACGTTCATTCTCCTTGCTTATATTTTTATTTCAATTAATTGCAAACATACACATAAATTTTACATCAAAAAGAGGCAAACTGTAAAGGCGTTTTAACTTTGTTGCCAAACAATTCACAAAATGCACAAATGGCTGCATTATGCTATAATAAAATAAAGTTATTCAAAAGGAGATGATTGCATGTCAACCGTTTTTAAGTATATCAACCATGCCTGCTTTATGTTAAGCCACGAAGGGCACAACATTATTTTCGACCCGTATCTTGAAGGATGCCCCAAATTTAAACCGGGCGATACCGAAGCATTAAAAGGGCTGAATGTAGAATATATTTTAATCAGCCATGCGCATTTTGACCATATCGGCAGTGCCTTTGAACTTGCCAAAGCCTGCAATGCCACTGTAATTTCTACCGCAGAAGTAGCCGGTCTTGCCGGTGAAGCCGGTGTCAACGCACACGGCATGCATCTTGGCGGCACTCATAAATTTGATTTCGGCCATGTACGCTTAACGCCTGCTTACCACGGCAGCGGCGTTGCAGGCGGCCATGCCTGCGGCTTTATTGTAGATTTTTACGGCACCAAACTGTATTTTGCCGGCGACACCGCCCTGTTTGGCGATATGCAGCTTTTACAGCGTCTTGACCCGTTTGATTATGCCGTACTGCCTATCGGCGACAACTTTACCATGGGCCCTGCCGATGCAGCCATTGCCGCTGAATTTTTAAAAGCAAAATACGTTATCCCGGTACACTACAACACCTGGCCGCTGATTGCCCAGGACCCCGAAGCCTACAAAGCCAAAGTAGAAGCTGACGGCAGCGCCAAAGTGCTGGTTGTACCCGTAGGAGAAAGCATCGAGCTGGAATAATTAAATACTGATACGCAAAAAGCCAAAGCAAAACGCTTTGGCTTTTTTATTCATGTTCAATTTTATTATTATAGTTTCCAATACGGTTTAAGTATTTGTTTTACATTATCAATGGCTTCCTGCTGGTCATGAGTAAGATGGTTGCGCACAATCAGTCCTTCGGTAATATCCGGTACGCTTATTTCTTCTTCGCCGCTCATGGCCTCCAGAACTTTGTGAATGCAAAAAGCCATATAATTGCCTTTGCCGCCTTCCAGCACGGCTATAAGCCTGCCGTCAGCATTTCTCTCCGCAATGCCGCAAATAATTTCCGTCAGTTTTTTATAGCCTCTGGCCGTAAGCTGCTGACGGCAGAGCGGGTCAAAAATATTAGCGGCAAAACCGGCAATTAAAATAACAAGTTCCGGTTCATACTGGTCGGCTACCGGCTCAATAATTTCCTTAAATGCTTTAACATATGCATCATCTCCGGCACCGCTCGGCATTGGAATGACCACATTATAACCCTTACCCTTGCCAGTGCCAATGTAACCCGCATTACGGTCAGCAGCACTGTTTTCCGGCAATGCACCGGATTGATGTACTTCGGCATACAGCACCTCGTCCGTATCGTACCAGGCATCTTCAATGCCCTTTTTATAATGGTTATCAAAATCAATAATCATTATGCGTTTTAAACCATATTTTTCGCGGGCACGCTGCGCCAATATATTAAAGGCATTAACCACGCAAAAACCAAAGCCCTTATCGCTTTCGGCATGTGCTCCGGGCGGACGCTGTAAACAAAAAGCGTTATCAACCCTGCCGCTCATCACTGCGTCCAGCGCCTGTAAATCGCCGCCAACAGCATTCCTTATTACATCAAGCCCACCGGGTCCGATATTGCACAGCTCGCCAACTTTACCGCCGCCGTTCCAGCTTAAATTATCAAGTTTATCAATATATTCCTGAGTATGGAAACCTGCCAAATCTTTTTTATCGGCTTTATCAGCCGCAATAGGCGTTAATTTTGCAAGCAAACCGCTTTTAGCCAGCATATCGTGCGCCTGCGTAACACGCTCCGGAGTATCGTAATAATCACTGCCTTCAATCCACGGAGTATCTTCTTTAGATAATACCAGATAACCATCGCAAACTTTATAATTGGCAAATACCTCATCATACATTAAACCTGTTTTACGTTTCGCCATCATAATCCTCCTTGCCGCAACCGTTTAGCCGATTGCACATTTATTTTATTCACAATATAATATAAGCAAAACACGCCTGCAACGCTTTGCCCTCACGCATTGCCAAAAGGGCTAAAATTATTTCCGTTAGGGTGATTTTTATGGACAGCGAACACGCCATTAAAAATTTGCAGCAACTTTTTTATTACAGCAATCCCGAAAACAAACTCACTAAAACCGAGTTATTTTACGGCGTTGATTTATATTATTTAAATTTCGGCAGCAATCCGATGCATTTAAAGCACGAAAGTTTCGACAATATTGTTCAGATTAATTACTGTAAAACCGGCCAGCTCCGCTGGAAAATGAAAAGCGGCAACAGCATTTACCTTAATCATGGAGATTACTCACTGCATACCATGAAAGCCTGCACCGAATCTCTGATGGAATTTCCGCAGGGCTTTTATG
>USHB01000100.1 GCA_900554395.1 uncultured Phascolarctobacterium sp. | reverse complement strand
TTGCTGATGGTAGATACTTAATGTTGTAATAAGTTAATAAAAATTTAATAACAGCCTTTGGGGCAGGGTGAAATTCCCAACCGGCGGTATAGTCCGCGAGCGTAAGCACGAACCGGTTCAATTCCGGTACCGACAGTAGAGTCTGGATGAGAAAAGGCAGAAATTTTAATTTTAACAGCTGAAACCCCGGAGGTTTTGGCTGTTTTTGTTTTTAAGAGGGTATGCAGAATGGATGATATAAAATTTATGAAACGTGCGCTGGAATTGGCGCAGAAGGCAGAAGGCAATACCAGCCCCAATCCCATGGTTGGTGCTGTAATTGTTGATGAAAGCGGCAAAATTGTCGGTGAAGGCTATCACCATAAAGCTGGTGAGCCGCATGCAGAAATTAATGCTTTAAGAGCAGCAGGCGATAAAGCTAAAGGTGCAACGGTTTACGTTACCTTGGAGCCATGTTCTCATTATGGCAGAACAGGCCCGTGCTGCGAAGCACTTATAAAAGCCGGGGTAAAACGTGTTGTAAGTGCTGTTACAGACCCTAATCCGCTTGTTGCAGGCCGCGGGTTAAACCGTCTGCGGGAAGCAGGCATAGAAGTAACTGAACATATTTGTGAAGACGAGGCTAAAAAGTTAAACGAAAAGTTTTTCTTCTGGATTACGCATAAACGGCCGTTTGTATCTCTTAAATATGCCATGACTCTTGACGGCAGAATTGCTGCTGCAGGCGGAGATGCCAAATGGATTACCGGTACGGAAGCACGCACTTATGCGCATTACTTGCGTAAAGCACATGATGCGGTTTTGGTTGGTAAAAATACAGTTTTGCAGGATGACTGCGAACTGACTACGCGCATGGTAGAAGGAAAAAATCCGATACGCATTGTGCTTGACAGCAAAGCAGAACTTCCGTTAAATGCTAAAATTTTAAACAGTGAAGCCAAAACCATTGTGGCTGTAAGTGAAGCAGCACCGCCGGAAAAACTTACCCAATTACAGCAATTTGCCAATGTGGAAGTTTTAAAACTGCATAAACAAAACGGGCATTTAGATTTAAATGAACTTTTGCAAAAACTTGCTGCATTGGACATTACAAGTATTTTGGTAGAAGGCGGCAGCGAAATTCATGGCGCATTTATAGATGCTGCGCTTGGCGAAAGAATATATGCCTTTGTTGCGCCGAAAATCATCGGAGGCAAAAATGCCATAGGCCCGGTTGGCGGAAACGGCAGCACTGATATGGCAAAAGCATTGCGCCTGTGTGATATTGAATATAAACAGCTTGAAACGGATTTGTTGATTACCGGCAGAACGGAGCGTGATTGAAATGTTTACAGGACTTGTGGCAGAACTTGGTACTGTAACAGCGCTGAAACCGCTTAAACAAAGTTATAATATTACGGTTAAAGCCGATAAAGTTCTTAATAACCTTAAAATTGGCGACAGTGTTGCCGTAAACGGTGCCTGCCTTACGGTTGTAAAAATAAACGGAAAAGAATTTACCGCTGACGTAATGCCCGAAACAGTAAAATTAACCAATCTGCGCCATTTAAAAAACGGCGATAAAGTTAATCTAGAGCGTACATTGCGTTTGAGTGACGGTTTGGATGGACATATAGTAAGCGGGCATGTAGAAGGTACCGGCATTATTCTTTCCAAAAACGCAGAAGGAATTGCCGAAATTGTTAAAGTTAAAACACCGCCTGAACTGCTTAAATATATTATAAAAAAAGGCAGTATTGCTATTGACGGCATAAGCCTTACCGTGACAGAAGTTACCGATAGCAGTTTCAGCGTATCGCTTATACCCCATACGGCGGCTGAAACTACACTTGGCTTTAAAAAGCCTGGCGATGAGGTTAACCTTGAAACAGATATTATAGGTAAATATGTAGAACATTTATTAAATTTTAAAACACCTGAACAAAAAAAGGGGCTTAGCAAAGCCAAACTTTTTGAAAACGGATTTATATAAGGAGGCAGAAATGGAAAACTTTGAATTCAACACCGTAGAAGAAGCCATAGAAGCAATTAAAAACGGCAAAATGGTTTTGGTAACAGATGATGAAGACCGTGAAAACGAAGGCGACCTTATTATGGCAGCACAGTTTTGCACCGGTGATGATGTAAACTTTATGGCAAAATATGCCCGCGGGCTTATCTGCATGCCGGCAGACCCGCAGATTATGGATAAACTGCAATTCGGTGCAATGGTTGCCAATAATACTGATAATCACGAAACAGCATTTTCCGTTTCTATTGACCACGTTGAAACAACTACCGGCATATCGGCATACGAACGTGCTTTAACTATGCGTAAATGTGCAGACCCATCTGCACAGCCGCAGGATTTCCGCCGTCCGGGACACGTATTTCCGCTGCGCAGCAGAGTCGGCGGCGTGCTGAGACGTACCGGGCATACGGAAGCCACTACCGATTTATGCCGTCTTGCAGGTTTGACACCTGTTGGCATTTGCTGCGAAATTATGAATGACGATGGCAATATGGCGCGTACGCCGGATTTGATTGAATTTGCCAAAAAACATAATCTTGTGTTTATTACCGTGGCAGCGCTTGTTGCTTACCGTAAAAAACATGAAAAAATGGTGCACCGTGTTGCAGAAGCGGCGCTACCCAGCAAATACGGCAATTTCCGCATCATTGCCTACGAAAATGATTTGGATAATCAGTGCCATGTGGCAATCGTCAAAGGCGATATCGCCGGAAAGAAAGATGTTATGGTGCGCGTACATTCCGAATGCCTTACTGGTGATGCTCTTGGTTCGCTCCGCTGCGACTGCGGCGACCAGCTTGGCACAGCCCTGCGCATGATTGAAAAAGAAGGCTGCGGCGTTGTTGTTTATATGCGCCAGGAAGGCCGCGGCATTGGGCTTGCCAATAAAATACGAGCGTATGCCTTGCAGGATCAGGGCCTTGATACAGTTGAAGCTAACATAAAACTCGGCTTTGCTCCGGATTTGCGCGATTATGGCATTGGCGCACAGATTCTGGCTGACCTCGGTCTTACCAGCATCCGTTTGATAACCAATAATCCTGCCAAACGCGCAGGTCTTACAGGTTATGGCATAACCGTTACCGGCAGGGTACCCATTGTAATGGAAGCCAACTGCTATAACGAACATTACCTTGATGTTAAAGAAGAAAAAATGGGACACAAATTACACGAAAAATAATTGGAGGAATGAAAATGAAAGTTTTAGAAGGAAAATTAACCGCGAAAGATATGAAAGTTGCTATTGTAGCATCCCGTTTTAACGAATTTATTACCAGCAAACTTATCGGCGGCGCAGAAGACTGCCTGCTGCGCCATGGCGCTGACAGTGATAATCTGACTTTAGTTTGGGTTCCGGGCGCTTTTGAAATTCCGCTTGCGGCGCAGAAACTTGCCAGAAGCGGCAAATATGATGCAGTTGTCTGCGTTGGTGCGGTAATCCGCGGCGCAACACCGCATTTTGATTATGTGTGTGCAGAAGCAAGCAAAGGTATTGCCCATGTAAGCCTTGAAACCGGCGTGCCTGTTGCTTTTGGCGTTTTAACCACCGATAATATCGAACAGGCAGTTGAACGCGCCGGCACCAAAGCAGGCAATAAAGGCGCTGATGCTGCTATTTGTGCCATTGAAATGGTTAATCTGATGCGTGAAATGTAAGAAGGAATTTGTATGGAAGATATTTTAACTATTGCAACTGTTGAAGGCGTACGTATTTATGCCATAACCACTAAAAATTTAGTGCAGGAAGCAGCAGACCGCCATCATACAAGCCATCTGGCAACAGCCGCGCTTGGCAGGGCTATGAGCGGAGCGCTGATGCTTGCCGCCACGATGAAAGACGGAGAGCGCATCGCTTTAAAATTAAAAGGCGATGGCCCTATGGGGGAAGTTGTTGCAGAAGCGCAGGGAACAAGCGTGCGCGGCTATGTCGGCAATCCGGATGTGTTTATGCCGCTGAAAGATGGTAAACTTGATATAGGCGGCGCGCTTGGGCAGGGAACAATTACTTTAACGCGCTATCTGCAAAATGGCGAATCTTTTACCGGACATGCAGAACTTGCCGATGGTGAAATTGCTACTGATATTACAAATTATCTGTATATGTCCGAACAGACTCCTTCATCTGTTGCTTTGGGCGTGCTTGTCGATAAAGAAGGCAAAGTGCTGGCAGCAGGCGGATATTTTATACAGGCTATGCCCGGATGCAATGAAGATGTGCTTGAAAAACTGGGCGATAACGTAACCAAAACCCCTTATGTAACACAGCTTCTGGAACTTGGCTATACGCCGGAAAAAATTATTGCTACATTGGCGCGCGGGCTTGATTGTGATATAAAAGAAAGCCTGCCTGTAAAATTTGAATGCAGCTGCTCCAGAGATAAAATTTTAAATATGCTGGCAACTTTAAAACAAAGCGATATTGATTATTTGACCGAACAACCGGATACAGAAGTGCATTGCCAGTACTGCAACAAAATTTACCATATCAGCAGTGAAGAACTGAAACAGCTGAACATTAAATAAAACTGCTTGACAAAGCAAACAACTGTTTGTATAATAATTTTAGAAAGAGCAGACACAACTGTGGAGGTATCGTTATGGCATCTGAAAATATAGATAAAATGAGAGCGCTTGACCTTGCCATGCGCCAAATTGAAAAAGACTTTGGCAAAGGTTCTATTATGAAACTTGGCGAAGCCAGCACAAAAATGAATATTGAAGTTATACCGACAGGGGCATTGTCGCTTGATATTGCTTTGGGCGTTGGCGGCATTCCGCGTGGAAGGGTTATAGAAATTTACGGCCCTGAATCTTCCGGTAAAACAACCGTTGCTTTGCATATGATTGCCGAAGCGCAGAAACTTGGCGGCTATGCGGCCTTTATTGATGCAGAGCATGCGCTGGACCCGGAATATGCGCGCCATTTGGGTGTTGATGTTGATAATCTTTTAATTTCCCAGCCGGATAATGGCGAGCAGGCGCTGGAAATTGCAGATGCACTTGTACGCAGCGGCGCTATTGATATTATTGTTATCGACTCTGTTGCCGCACTTGTTCCGCGTGCCGAAATTGAAGGCGAGATGGGCGACAGCCATGTTGGCCTGCAGGCACGTCTGATGAGCCAGGCACTGCGTAAACTTACAGGCTTAATTGCCAAATCAAAATGCGCAACCGTGTTCATCAACCAAATACGCGAAAAAGTCGGCGTTATGTTTGGCAACCCGGAAACTACAACCGGCGGCCGCGCATTAAAATTCTATGCCACTGTCCGCATGGATGTACGCCGTGTAGAAACCCTTAAAAACGGCAATGATATGATTGGCAGCCGCACACGGGTTAAAATTGTTAAAAACAAAGTAGCGCCTCCGTTCAAACAGGCAGAATTTGATATTATGTACGGCGAAGGCATTTCTCACGAAGGCTGCATCGTCGACCTTGGTGTAGAGCTTGAACTTATTACCAAGAGCGGTGCATGGTACTCTTACGGTGATGTTCGTTTGGGACAGGGCAAAGAAAAAGCCAAAGAGTATTTAAAGGATAATCCGGAATTGCTGCAGGAGATTGAAAACAGAATCCGCGCAATGACTATTACTAAACAAACTGCACCGGAAGGTGAAGCTGAAATTGCTGCGCCGGAAGAATAATAAAACTTTTGATAATGAAAAAGATGCTTATAATTATGCGCTTACGCTTTTAAATTACCGCGATTACAGCATTTGGGAAATGCAGGAAAAATTAAAAAAATGTTCTGTTTCCGAAAGTGATATAAAAACGGTTATTGCCAAACTGTGTGAATACGGTTTTTTAGATGAAAAGCGTTATGCACAGCGTATGTATGATACCTGGCTTGCAAAAAAATACTACGGCAAAGGACGTTTAAAAACGGATTTGCAAAAACGGAACATAAGCGATGAGCTGATTGAAGAAGTAACCGGGCAGGCGCAGGAAACAGCAGAATACGCACGATGCATGGCAGCGGCTGATACTTATATTAAAAAGAAAAAAATAAACAGCTTTGAAGACGCGATGAAAGTAAAAGCGGGTTTAGGCAGGTTTTTATTTGCCAGAGGTTTTGCAATTGATTTAATCAGAAAAACTATGGCTGAAAAAATAAA
>USHB01000099.1 GCA_900554395.1 uncultured Phascolarctobacterium sp. | reverse complement strand
ATAAAGATAACGCCTATATCTGCCCAAATGGTAATGTTATCGCTGTCGATAACGTTGGGCAGCAGCGTAAAGTGCGGGCTTGCTAAAAAACCCGCCAGCATATAACCCAGAATAAGCGGCTGATTTAGTTTTTTACATAAAATTGTGGCGAGCCCCGCCAGTGTTAAAATCATGGCAAGGTCGCTGATAAGCGGTACTAAATGGTTCAAGGCAAACCTCCGTAAAAGGCAGGGCAAAATTCAAGCCGCAGCCTTACATGATATGATATAATTATTTTGGAAAGGAGTTGCTTATGCAAACTATTCAAAAAGATTGCCGCACGGAAATTATAATAGAAAAATCACGCTTTATCTGCACTTTAAAAAAAGTAAACAGTGAAGAAGAAGCGCAGGAGTTTATTAAAAGCACCAAAAAAGAATTTTGGGATGCTACGCATAACTGCTCTGCTTATATTATAAACGATATGCAGCAAAGGTCCAGCGATGATGGCGAGCCTTCCGGTACAGCCGGTGTGCCGATGCTGGAAGTTTTGCGCAAAAAGGATTTAAGCGGCGTGGCTGCCGTGGTAACACGTTATTTCGGCGGCATTAAGCTTGGCGCAGGCGGACTGGTACGCGCATATACCAATAGCGTTGCTGGTGCTGTTGAAGCGGCAGGCATTGCACGCCGTGTGGAAATGACGGTGTTTGCGTTAAGCGCGCCGCCCGGTGAAGCAGGCCGCATTATGAACAAGCTGTATAACCAGAATATTTTTACGGTAAACGGCGCCGAATATGGCGAGCGCGTGCAAATACTTCTTTATATGAAGCGCAGCCAAAAGACCGAAGCCGAAGAATGGCTGACGGCAGCGCTGAACCGTATTGTTGAACTTAATGAAGTAAAAACGGAATTTGTGGAAGTGCCGGTATAATTACAGCACATTTTTTAATTCAGTGCTGTTTTTTACGATAATAACACCGGCGTTCTGCATTTCTGCAACTGCTGCTGCAACGGTATCCGGCGCAATGCCGCGGCAGGCTGCCATATTAAGTATAACCTTAAAGCCTGCGCGCACTAATTGCAGCACGGTATTTTTAACGCAGTAATCAGTAGCAAGGCCGCCGCAGATAACGGCTTTAATGCCATGCTGCTGCAAAAATTCGATAACGCCGGTAGAAAGCGTGTCTTTTAAATCGTGGTAGCAGGCGCCGTAAGGGTGTTTATCCGGTTCAATGCCTTTATAAACCTGAAAGGCGTAGGCAGACGGGTCAAGGCCCGGTATAAATTCAAAACCTCTGGTGCCCACAATGGCATGGCTTGGCCAGTATAAATCGCTGTCGGCATAACCGCATACAGGCGTCAGCGGAGCATGTTCGCTGTCTGCAATCCATACGGCGTGCGGGCTGTGCGCATCACGTGAGGCAACGCGCAATGCGGCAAACTGCGCCTGTGCATTCAGTTCAGCGGCAATTTCATAACCGCCTGCAACTGGAAGTTCATCCGGACACAGCGGCGTAAAAGTCTGCTGTGCATCTATATCAAAAGAAGCAATCTGATTTTGCTGCAAATGTAATTTCATAAAAAACACTTCCTATTTTAATTATATAGGGTTATTATATACCTATTGCCGTATTATGTACATTAAGATAATGTGAAAAAACTTTGGAAGCTTTAATAAAGGAGCATCAATGAAAAAATTTTTAACAGCTTTGCTGCTTGCGGCAGCAGTGCTTTGTTTTGGCTGTGGGCCGAATAATAACGCTCCTGCTAATGGCAAAATGCAGGTAGCGGCAAGTTTTTACCCAATGGCGGAGTTTGCCCGCGCTGTTGGCGGCAGCAGGGTTGACGTTTATACAATGATTGGCGACGGCATAGAGCCGCATGATTGGGAACCGAGCGCACGCGATTTAACGCGCCTTGCCAAAGCAAAAGTGTTTGTGTATAACGGCGGCGTGGAACCGTGGGCGCAGCCTGCTGTTGCAGCCGTAGCTGATGATGGCGTACAGGCGGTGGAAGCAGGGCATGCGTTTATGAACCAAACGGATAAAACCGACCCGCATTTTTGGTTGAGTCCGCGTAAGGCAGCGGCAGAAGTTGCAGCGGTTCGCGATGCATTTATAAAAGCAGACCCGGAACATGCAGAGGAATACCGGCAAAATGCAGAGGAGTATATTGAAAAGCTGAACGTGCTTGATAAAAAAATGACTCAGGCAGCGCAAAATGCCCAAATAAAAACATTTGTAACAACGCATGCCGCCTTTGGCCATTTAGCGGCAGATTATGGCTTAAAGCAGGAAGCCATTATGGGATTATCGCCGCAGGCAGAGCCTTCTCCCGCTGCGCTCAACCAACTTTTGGGCATTATGAAAGCAGAGGGCATTAAATATGTTTTCTTTGAAACGCTGGTAAGCCCGCGTATTGCCGAAACAATAGCGCAGGCCGCAGGTGCGCAGACTTTGGTGCTTGACCCGCTTGAAGGTTTAAGCGAAAGCGGACGCGCTAACGGCGATGATTATTTAAAAATTATGGAGCGCAATATTACAAATTTGGAAACGGCGCTGAATGGTAAATAAAATGCAGACAATAATAGAAATCAACAAACTTGGTTATAGTTACGGTGAAGGCTGGATATTACACGACCTTTCGCTGAAAATTGAACAGGGCGATTTTGTTGCGGTAATTGGCCCCAACGGTGCCGGCAAAAGCACCTTGCTGCGCCTTTTGGCAGGCATTTTAAAACCCATGCAGGGAAGTATCAGTATCTTTGGGCAAAACCGCGAAACTTTTACCACATGGGATAAAATCGGCTATGTGCCGCAGAACCCTGCACGTCAGCACAGGGCGTTTCCTATCAGCGTGCGGGAAGTGGTATCGCTTGGGCGTTTAAGCGGCGGCAGTATGTTTCAGCATTATACGCGTGAAGACAAAGCGGCTGTTGACGATATTATGGAGCGTTTTTCGCTGAAGGAACTGGCGCACCGCAAAATAGGCGAATTGAGTGGCGGGCAGCAGCAGCGTGTTTATCTGGCGCGCGCCATGGTGCGCAGTCCGGAGTTGTTGCTGCTTGACGAGCCTGCAACCGGCGTTGACCCGGATGCCAAAGAAGCACTTTACACAATGCTTGGCGAAATTAACAGGCAGCAGGGCGTAACGATTGTTATGGTATCGCATGATTTGGAAATGGCGGTAAAGGTATGCAAAAACGCGCTGTGCCTTGACCATAATATATGCTTTTGGGGCGACGTGCATCAGGCGCTGGTGCACAGGCACAAACACGGTTATTTTTACAGATAGAGGTAAGCTGAATGTTAGAAATGTTTTCCGCAGGATTTATGCAAAGAGCCTGGCTGGCAGGGCTGATTGTAGCGGTAATATGCCCGCTTATCGGAAGTTTTCTGGTGCTGCGGCGGCAATCAATGATTGGCGACGGTTTGGGGCATATTGCTTTTGCAGGCGTGGCAGGCGGGGCGCTTTTGGGTGCGCAGCCGGTGCTTAGCGCTGCACTGACAACCGTTTTGGGCGCACTGCTAATTGAAAAAGTGCGCAGCAAACTGGATACTTTTTCGGAGATGGTGCTGGCAATCTTTTTTTACAGCGGCATCGGGCTGGCGGTAATTTTCAGCAGTATGAACCGTATGGGCGGCTTTAATTTAAGCAGCATATTGTTTGGCAGCTTAATGACAATCAGCACAGGCGATTTATGGGTAGTGGCGGTGCTTGGGCTTTTTGCCTGCGCGTTTACGGTAGTGTTTTACCGCCCGCTGCAATATATTACGTTTGATGAAACTTCGGCGCGAGTTGCAGGGCTGCCGGCTGGCAAACTTAATGTGTGGCTTGCCGTGCTTACTGCGCTCACGGTTGCGCTGTCCATGCGCATTGTAGGCTTGCTTCTGGTATCGGCAATGATGGTCATTCCCGTTGCCTGCGCTTTGCAGTCGGCGCGCAGTTTTGCCGGAACAATTATCGGCGGCATTATTTATGGCATTATAACCGTAACGGCCGGGCTTACCATATCGTATTACGGCGACCTTGCTCCCGGAGGAACCATTGTGCTGACCGGCACGGTGCTGTTTATTTTAACCTGCCTTAAGCAGAATTTTGTTAAAGAAGAAGCAGCGGCGCCTGCTGCCTGCTGCCATCACCATGGGGATGATGAAAATGAGAAAAGTTGATTTGCATATCCACAGTACGGCTTCCGATGGTACGTGGACTCCGCAGGAACTTGTTGATGCTGCCATCGGCGCAGATCTTGGCATTATTGCCGTTACCGACCATGACAGTACCGCCAATGTAGCGGAAACTGTGCGTATAGCTGCCGGCCGCGGCATAAAATGCGTGCCCGGCGTTGAAGTATGTTCTACTAAAGATGGAATTTCCTTTCATATTCTCGGTTACGGAATAGATTTGCAGAACAGGCCTTTGCAGGAACTGCTTGCGCATAACACTCACTTGCTGGAACAAAAAGATGATGACAGCGTGCAAATGTTAATCCGCCAGGGCTGGCCGCTTGATTTTGAAGAATTTAAAAATTATACGTATGACCGCAGGCGCGGCGGCTGGAAATCACTGGCATATTTAATTGATAAAGGCTTATGCAGCGGCGTTAACGATTTTTTTAAACGCATTTTTACGGAAGAAAACGATTTGGGCTTTCCGGAATTTCCGTCTATCAGCGAGGTTATAGGCGCTATTCACGGGGCGGGGGGCGTTGCCTTGTGCGCCCATGCGGCAAGTTCTTTCCATGGGCCTGGCCTGGCGCAGACTTTGGTGGAACTTATAGAAGAACCGTTTGATGGTTTTGAATGTTATCATTCCGGGCACAGCGAGCAGGATACGCAGCTTCTGCTCAAACATTGCCGCACAGAAGGCATGCTTATCAGCGGCGGCAGCGATTGCCACGGCAATTTTGTGCCGGGGCGCAATTTAGGCAAACCGGATGTTTATGAAGATGGCATCTTTTTGCCGGGGCTGATATAATTAAATTAATAAGTGCAGAACATGCACGGCAAATATTTACTTTTACATAATTATGGAGGGATAATTTATGGAAAAAGCAAAGGTTTATTTTACAGATATGCGTACAGGCTACGGTGGACTGAGCCTGCCGCAGAAACTGGCAAAACTCATTAAAGCCGCCGGTATCGGCAATATTGATTTCAACAAAAAATTTGCAGCCATTAAAATTCATTTTGGCGAACCGGGCAACGTTTCTTATCTGCGCCCCAACTATGCCAAAGCTGTGGTTGATGTAGTGAAAGAACTTGGCGGCATGCCGTTTTTGACGGACTGCAACACTTTATATGTAGGCCGCCGCAAACATGCTCTTGAACATATTACTTCCGCTTATGAAAATGGGTTCAGCCCTTTTTCAACCGGCTGCCACGTTATTATTGCCGATGGTTTGAAAGGTACGGATGAAGCCTATGTACCCGTGCCTAACGGAGAACTTGTTAAAGAAGCCAAAATAGGCAAGGCACTGATGGACGCTGATATTATAATCAGCCTTACGCATTTTAAAGGACATGAAATGACAGGCTTTGGCGGCGCCATTAAAAATATCGGCATGGGCGGCGGTTCCCGCGCAGGCAAAATGGAAATGCATCACGACGGCAAACCGCATGTCATTACCGAAAAATGTATTGGCTGCGGTGCATGCAGCCGCATTTGCGCACACGGCGCACCGGTAATTGAAAATAAAAAAGCACATATCGACCAGGAGAAATGTGTAGGCTGCGGACGCTGCATCGGCGCCTGCCCGATGGATGCCGTTTGCCCGCCGGAAGCATACAGCAGCAGTGAACGCCTTAATAAACGCATGGCTGAATACGCATGGGCCATTCTGGCTGGCAGACCCCACTTCCATATCAGCCTGATTGTCGATGTTTCTCCGTATTGCGACTGCCATGCTGAAAACGATGCTCCGGTTGTGCCGGATATCGGCATGCTAGCATCTTTTGATCCGGTAGCGCTTGACCAGGCCTGCGCTGACCTTGTAAATGCCGCTCCTGCCGTTGCAGATTCCGTTTTGGGCGAGCATATCGCCAAAGATGAAGCCGAAGCGGCAAAACATGACCATTTCCATAACATCACTCCGGAATCGGAATGGAAAATCTGTCTTGAGCATGCTGAAAAAATCGGCATGGGCACCCGCAGCTATGAATTGATTAAAATTAAATAAAAATCTTGAAC